>JAAZGI010000335.1 GCA_012511315.1 Clostridium sp. | reverse complement strand
GTGCCAAATAAGACGAAAAGAAAAAAGGATAAGAATTAATACTACTAAAAACTTGACTCAATGGGAGTCAGTGATTGAATAAAGGGGTAACTAATATGGGAGAAGCATTAGGCAATTTACGGCGCACGCATATGTGCGGAGAACTGAGAAAAGAACATATCGGTCAAGTGGTCACGATTATGGGCTGGATCCAAACCAGTCGTGACAAGGGATCATCGATTTTCAGTGATGTTCGTGATCGGGAGGGAATCGCTCAAGTTGTTTTTCGTGATGAAGTTTCAGGACCGGCTCATGAAAAAGCCAAGGGCCTGCGTCGCGAATTTTGTGTAGCGGTTACTGGTGAAGTAGTGGCTCGCGAAGCCATTAATCCCAATATTCCAACGGGGGATATTGAAATTAACGCCAGTGAATTAAAAATTCTGTCAGAATCAGAGACGCCACCAATCCAGGTGATGGAAAATTTGGACGCTAGAGAAGACATCCGTCTGAAATATCGCTATTTGGACTTACGTCGTCCAGATATGCAACGGATCTTTACTTTACGATCAAAGGCGGCATTATCGGTGCGTGAGTACTTTAATGATAAAGGCTTTACCGAGGTGGAAACACCAACTTTAGGTCGAAGTACGCCAGAGGGAGCAAGGGACTACCTAGTTCCATCCAGAAACTATCCAGGGACTTTTTATGCACTACCTCAATCACCGCAGCTGTTCAAACAATTATTGATGGTGGCTGGATTTGACCGTTACTTCCAAGTGGTTAAATGTTTCCGCGATGAGGTCCTTCGGGCTAACCGGCAACCAGAGTTTACTCAGATCGATATTGAAACATCCTTTGTAGGGGAAGAAGAAATTCAAGAACTGAATGAAGGAATGATTAAGAAAGTATTTAAAGACGTCTTGAATGTGGATATTCCAACGCCTTTCCCAAGGCTGCCCTACCGGGAAGCCATGGATCGATTTGGTTCAGACAAGCCAGACCTTCGCTTTGGCATGGAAATTACAGATATTAGCGACCAAGTCAAAGACTCTGAATTTATAGTTTTTAAAAGCGCCATTGAAAAAGGCGGTTCCGTTCGAGCCATCGTTTTAGAAGGAGGGGCCGATACAGGACGCAAACCCATTGATCGCTTAGGCGAATTTGTTAAGACTTATCAAGCCAAGGGACTAGCCACCATTGCTTTAAAAGAAGAGGGCATTAAAGCATCGATTGGCAAATTCTTTGATGAAACAGAGCTTTTAAACATCGCAGAAGCTTGTGGTGCTAAAACAGGCGACTTAATTTTGATTGTTGCAGATGACGATAAAGTGGTTTTCCAATCTCTCGGCGCTTTGCGTTTAGAGCTAGCTAAGCAACATGATTTGATTCCTAAGGATGTTTATAACTTCTTATGGGTCACTGAATTCCCACTCCTTGACTATAGTGAAGAAGAGGAGCGTTATGTGGCAGCTCATCACCCCTTTACTGCACCTATGGATCAAGATATTGACTTAATGGAAACAGACCCTGCCAAGGTGCGGGCAAAAGCCTATGATATGGTATTAAATGGGGAAGAACTGGGT
>JAAZGI010000334.1 GCA_012511315.1 Clostridium sp. | reverse complement strand
TTGCCCTCTGGTTTAAATCCTTGATAGTTACTCATGGTGAAACCTCCATCAAACATAATGAGGTTATTTTCCCATGGATCGGGTGCGAGTAAAATGTGTTTCTATTAACCGCTTACGAAAGACCAATTAAATCATCACATGAAACAAGAGCACGATCTGCCTTAGGCTAACGTGCTCTTGTTTCATCTTTCTTTATTTCTTTTAACCATTTTAAACTATTTTATTCCATCCATGTCTTTAAGAGCTGCCCACCCTTTAAAAGGGTATTTTATCTAAGGCTTAGATATGTTCTTTGGACATGACTTCCATCTCAGCTTCCAAATCCATGATTTTAGGATTGACTAATTTAAAATACTCTTTATCGATTTTAGCTTGAAGGATTGGCAATGCTTTTTGAGCATTGCTTTTTACATTAACTAACAGAGAATCATACACATCGTTTTCTTCTAACTCCAGCAAATTGCTGGCCCAATCAAAGAGAGTTTCAACATAGTTATAATATAGATATAACTTGGTTTGATTGGCCATGGTCTGACCCATAAAATCGGCTACTTTTCGAGCTGACTGGTAGGTATTATCGAACAGAGCCCCAATGGCTGGATCATGAGATTTTAAATCCATGATAATATCACCTAATTGATCCAACATGTCGAAAGCTTGCTGAGCTTCCTGTATAGACCCTTGTGAGGGCATCTCTGGTGTCGCTTCTTCTTCATCTGCCACGTCTTCATCCGTATATTCTCTAATTATTTCAGCATCCACATAAGGTTTTTTTGAACGTTCACTTTGGTAAGTAGGATCCGTATCTCCAGAAATATACATATTTTCCAAAGATTTTTCCAGCTTCAAAATCTCTGTGTCCGCCAATTCCAACTGCCTTTTCATGTTTTTCAAACGGTCTTTGATAAACACATCGGAAATTACTTGATAGCCGATGGCAATGAGAATTCCAATCCAAGACCAGCGAATCATATTATAGAAAATAAATAAGCCCGCAATCGTTCCATTCACTTTAGAAAAACTCTTCAAATTTGTATAGCTACTTTCCAGCGAACGTTTTTCTTTTTTGGCTTTCATTAGTTTATTTTCAACTTTTTTACGTTGAAGGGTTTCTTTATTAAATCCTAAATTCAACTCCACCCCTAGGGTTTGAAGCATATCTTTTATCCAGTTACTTTTCACTGCCCACTCCCCCCGCTATCTTGCTTCTTATACATCAACTTACAATCCGCTTGAAAATCATTTATCACCTATAAAATCAGCATATCTATATCATATCTTATTTTGATTAAAAATTATTAAATCTTATCCCAACAAAGGTTGGCTTAGAAGACTCCTCTTCTATTTTAGCTGTATCTCTCTTATTTCACAACGAAAATAACACAACCAATAAAAATACTATTCGGCTATGCAGATTGTAAAGCAAGTCACCGAAAAAGAAGTGAAACAGGCTACCTCATCAAACTAATAGTTTTCTAATAAGAACTCCAGGTTAGAAATTAAAATAAATTCGGATCGCCGGGCAAATCATTCCCAGAAAACCCTATTTTCTTGCCGGAATCTAAATAGTAACCACCAGAACACTTCATACAATCAATCTGCCAAACTTTCAGGTCCCCGTTGATTGCGTCTTGCCTGATTTCAGATTGACAGCCTGGTCGCACAATACACCACAATCCACTTTGACAAATTAAAAACGGACAACTAGTTTTTTCTTTCATATCCATCACCTCACCCTATATTAGCAAAGTGATTGGTCGAATTTTTGTTCGGTTGCCTTGATTTCGTTGATCCTTTAAAAAAATCCTGCTTTGCTTTTCTATTGACGAGCTGTTTTATAGTATATTTCCTAATGTCTAAGCCTTTCTATTATCTAATACACTAAATATATAAATCGTTAGGGCATCTTGGAAATTTCTATGGAAATGAATTCCATCCACATATACTTTACCGTTTGAGTCTTGTTCATAGGTTTTACGAAAATCCTCTAAATCAATAATAAGAAAGAAATCTTTTAAGACACTAGCCATTTTGCGTAACTTCA
>JAAZGI010000333.1 GCA_012511315.1 Clostridium sp. | reverse complement strand
TGTTCTCTGAATATCCAATACCAACTTATGATTGCTTGTAATAAAATGCTCATTGTCCCAATTGAGCTTATACTTTGCGATGATATTAATCAACATTTCTACATCCGCTTCTATTTCCGCTTCTTTTTCTACTTCTAGGAATGTAAGTATCTGTTTTGCCATCTCAGCAATATTTCCTAACTGCTGTTCAATCGAAAAAAGTGCAACTGCCATCATTATTGTTGCTGGGTCTATCGGCATTTTAATTGTTGTCGATGCTGATAAGAGTTCAGCTTTCTGAAGTTGAGCAAATTTTGACGTTTCATTAGCAGTTATAAATGCGCCCCAGAAATTACCGTTTTTCGCAACTTTTAAAACATCACCAACACCCGCATTAGCTAGTTGATATAGTCCCTCATTATTAACAGAAGTTGTCTGAGTTATTGCTCTTAATTTAGGAATCAATGATGCTACTCCTGCGCCTAGTGTTACAAGTTCTCCAATTGGCATACTCAGGGAATTATTATTCTCTACACTTGCACGTGCACTCAACAATATTCCTTCTGTAATGTTTTTCAAGTCATTTTCTATCCTTACAACTTCTTTGTTGTCAGAGCATTTTGGACTAATAGTCTCTCCCATTTTACTTCCTTCCAATATTCTACCTGCAGCTTTTCAACAGATCTTAAAACCTTGAAATTGCGATAAAACAAAATATTTTGTTTTATTTCTCGCATTACTTTAAACATTGCCAAATTTTACGCTAGGAAATGCATATATCAACTTCCACATCAATTTTGTCTACTCAACCTTCTAAAATCACCTATCTATTTAAAATCTAGAAAGCTTTTGTTATTTTTCGCTAAAAAGCCTAGGAATTATTATTTTACCTAGGCTTTCATCCTATAAACTCTACAAAAAGTAGCATTTTGTTAGCTTTAGATTTAAACTTAAAACTCATTTTTGTTTGTCAAAAGTTAGGGTTAGCAGCTTATTTCCAATAATTATTTGCAGCTGCAACGGTTTGAAAGTGAATGGCAACAACTTGAGATGCCATTGTTAGACTATCTGCATTTTCTGAATAAATTGATCGTAACCGCTTTTTAATTTCTGGATCCGGTTGAATCATTCCAACTGCTTTTCTAGCTAGTGTGACGGCAAGGTCATAACCTTCCTCTGGCGTTTCAGTGATTAAGCTTGGTAACCAAGTTGACATTGCTTCCTCCTCTTTTCGTTTTATTTCTTATATTGATATGATAACATAATCCCCTCATATCCTACATGATATTCAATTAATGTAAATAAAATTTAACACTTTGATTATTATATATCTTATCCAATTCTTAAGACTTTAAATTTACATCAAAAATCATTTAGCTTATTTTGCACAACTTTGTTTTAGTTATCTCCTATTTCCTTTGAAATTTTAATAATCATTTTGATATTTCCTGAAAACTATGATTAAGGAGCATTTAAAATCTTAATAGTCACCATTTTAAATCAATTAAGAGCTTTAGGTAAACGATATGTTAAGATTCGTTGAAACCCTTGAACTGATTTTTCTTATGATTTATGCTGATTTTAATCTCTATTTCGCCTCGACCATTAAAGTGTTGACAGCAATAGAATGTTTTTCATTCCCTCAAGACTATCTGAGTGATCAATCATAAATTTTTATTGTCCCAATGAAAGCTTAGAATAAGTTCGTTTAGGATAAAACCAACCTTAAAAAGTCTTGTATTATTATAGCTGATATAAGTGAGACTCCTGCACAATTTCGTTAACAACAATATAAATCAATTGGAGGTTATAACTATGAAAGCAATCTGGAATGGCACTATTTCTTTTGGTCTGGTCAGCATCCCTATACAACTCTTTAGTGCAAGCAAACCATCAAAACTAAGCTTTAGCATGATGGATTCTAAGGACCATGCCAAAATTGAATACAAACGAGTAAATGCTAATACTGGCAAAGAAGTCGCTTGGGATGACATTGTCAAGTCCTATGAGTTTGATGATGGTAGCTTTGTCGTTGTAACAGATGAAGATTTCGAAAAAGCAGATCCTAAAGCTAGTAAAACCATGGAAATTGAACAATTCATTGATGCCGATGAGTTGAACCTTATGTTATTGGAGAAACCTTATTTTCTGTCCCCTGTAAAGGGTGGCGAAAAACCCTATATCCTCCTACGAGACGCCATGAAAAAATCCGATAAGGTTGCAATCGGTAGAATTACTATCCGCACAAAACAAAGTTTAGGGGTGATTTTCCCAAAGGATGATGCCCTTGTTTTAAACTTATTACTTTATGCCGATGAAATTCGCAGCTCGGAGGCTTTAGACCTACCCAAAGAAATAAAAGTCACCAAAAAAGAAATGGATTTGGCTATTTCTTTAATCGATGGTTTAACTGCCAAGTGGAAACATGAGGATTTTGAGGACGATTATTCTAATGCCTTGCTTGAGCGAATTCAAGCAAAGGCAAAGTTAAAAGGTGAAAGTTTACCAGATGATGAAGAAACCGAAGTGGAGGAAACATCGACCAATGTGGTGGATATTATGGACCTATTAAAACAAAGCATTGCTGCAAAAGATAAAAAACCTAGTCAGTCGTCTCAATCCACTGCAAAGTCAAAGTCTAAAACTGCAAAGCAAAGCAAATCTGGTGGAAAAACAAAATCATCAGCTAATAAAGCTAAGGAGTCGTAATGAGTAGTCCACTTGACGAATATAAATCCAAACGCGACTTTAAAAAAACCAGTGAACCTCAAGGCAATACTAGTTCCTCACCTGAGGGTCTACGATTTGTAGTTCAGCGTCATGCAGCCTCCAGACTTCATTATGACTTTCGGTTAGAATTTGAAGGCGTTCTTTGGTCTTGGGCAGTACCAAAAGGTCCTAGCCTTAATCCCAAGGATAAACGCCTAGCTGTCCACGTTGAAGACCACCCTTTAGATTATCGAAACTTTGAAGGGACCATACCTAAGGGTGAGTATGGAGGTGGAACCGTCCAGCTTTTTGATGAAGGAATTTGGATTCCAAAAGAGGATCCTAAAAAAGGCTTTGCCAATGGATCATTAAAACTTGAATTACAAGGCCAGCGTTTAAAGGGTGGTTGGGCTCTAGTTCGCATGAAAGCAAAAAAAGACGAACAAGAAAAAAACTGGTTGTTAATCAAAGAAAAAGATGATGAAGCCAGCTCAGATCGTATAATCACTGATATTAAAACATCGGTGCGAAGCAATGAAACTTTGGAAGAAATTTCTAAAGGACATACTGATGGTTCTGCGAAAATAGAGACCTCATCTTTTAAAGACAAAGCAAAAGCTTCTGAAACTGCGTCTGATGAAACAAAACCTAATAAAAAAAACCCTAATAAAGCAAAGGCTAACACAACAAAGGCTATTGAAGCAAAGGACATTAAAGAAGTATCCGATGCTCACCAGACATTAGTCAATCGCCTGCCCTTTGAAAACCTTCCTTTCAAAGCATCAAAGCCAATGCTAGCTAGCTTAAAAAATACTGTGCCCAAGGGGACTCAATGGATTCATGAATTAAAGTTCGATGGATATCGTGTTTTAATTTTTATGGAAAATAAAAGGGTCCGAGTACTTACTCGCAATGGTCACGATTGGTCACATAAGGTTCCAGCCCTTATCCAATCCCTTGAAAAGTGGTCTCCTGCAAATATGGTTCTTGATGGTGAATTAGTTGTTTTCGATGAAGATGGAAAAACTGATTTTGGCGCTCTGCAGGCTTATCTAAAAGAACCTAAAGAAAAAGATTTGAGTTTTGTTGCCTTTGATTTATTGGCCTACGGAAATCAAGACCTTCGCTCCTTGCCCTTAATAAATCGTAAAGACCTTCTCTTTGAAGTATTAAAAAACAGCCCTTCCGGGATTCACTTTAGCTATCATACGAAAGATGGCCAGGACCTTTTAAATAAAGCTTGTGATCAATCCCTAGAAGGGATTATCTCTAAGAAAAAAGAGTCGCTTTATCATCAGTCTAGAAGCAAGGAATGGATTAAAATAAAATGTAGGATCCCTCAAGAGTTTGTTATCGGTGGCTATACCGTCACCGATATCAACTCTACGGGACTTTCTGCCCTACTGTTAGGAGTTTATGAAGATCAAGACTTGATCTACCGTGGGCGTGCTGGTACGGGCTTTTCCAAAGAAGTCACCACAGAACTTCTTAATTCATTTAACAACTTAAATCGAAAGACCTCCCCTTTTGTGAACCCCCCAAGCCAACGCCATGATGAAACCATCCATCATTTATCTCCAAAACTAGTTGCTCAAGTAGAGTATACTGAAATGACCAATGATAACTTGCTAAGACAAGCATCTTATCAAGGACTACGAATAGGCGACTCAGTCCGTGAGGTTCAAAAAGAATTTTCTCGCCCTGATAAACCTACCAAGACGATCAATAACGCTTCCCTTGATCAAATAGACCCTGGACAGACATCGTTTATTTTAAAAGATGCCAATGCTAAGTCAAAATTGAAGGTCAAGCAAAAATCAGAGCCTGTTAAAAACACTCAATATGGGAATGTGTCTTTATCTTCTCCTGATAAACTCTTATTCCCAGAGGATAACATTACAAAGCAAGATGTCGCTGATTATTATTGGGCAATTCAAGAAAGGATGATGCCTCATTTATCGAATCGACCTGTAACTTTTATTAGCTGTACAGATAAAATCGGTGAGGATTGTTTTTATCAAAAACATTTGAATCATGAAATTGATGGTATAAACAGCCTTGCTATTAAAGATAACGACGGTGAGCCCACAGACATCCTTGTTATAAACAATCAAACAGGTCTTATGGGTGCCATTCAAAATGGAAGCATTGAATTTCATCTATGGGGCTCCTCAATAAATCAATTAGAACAACCGGATCGACTGGTTTTTGATCTAGACCCCGACGAATCAATAACCCCTGAACAAGTTCGTCAAGGTGTCCGAGATCTAAAGTCTCTTTTAAATGAGCTTGGCCTAAAGGCTTATCTGAAAACTAGTGGTGGCAAAGGGTACCATGTTGTTGTCCCCCTATTTCCGTCTGCTGATTGGGAAAGCTGTGCCAGTTTTGCAAAACTAATCGCCCAGGGTATGGAGAGCAAGTGGCCTGATCGCTACACAGCAAATATGAGAAAGAATAAGCGAAAAGATAAAATTTATATCGACTGGGTTCGGAGTCGCCGTAGTTCAACAGCTATCAGCAACTTTTCTCTTCGAGCTCGGCCCAGCGCTCCAATTTCTTGGCCTTTGCGCTGGTCTGATTTAGATAGTTATCTGCCAAACTCCGTGAACATATCCAATTGGAAAGATCACCTCCACACATTGGGGGGATGGGATAATTATTTTCAAACAGAACAAAAGTTAAAATAATATAAAGTGTATAGATACCACTAGACCGTATGCTTCAATCTAAACTTTGTTTTTCCCAACCATAACTAGCCCACCTAAAGTTTCCATTATCTCTATTGAAAATTTAGTTGTTTTATGGTGAAGTTTTTGACCTAGTAAGATAGGGGCAATATTCTACAGGATTTAGCTTAGTCCAAATTATAAAAGTTAGGCTGATCTAACTTTTAAGAAAAGAAAGCAACTGCACCTTTTTACTAAGAAAAGGGGCAGTTGCTTTCTTCGGATATATGAAGATATCCAACAGTTTTCTTTTAATTCCTATGGGTTTTATTTAGTATTGGAATGTTTTGCGGTTTACTTTGCAGTTTAATCTTTGGTTCAATATTCATTGGACAGGTTGATTGATAAGCACAACTAGAGCATTTAACATTGTTTTTCTTGTTTCGGTATATTATATATATAGCCCAGCTTAGTAAGCCTAGAATAATCACCAGGACAATCAAATCATTCATTGTTTAACTCCTTTGTCTTTCTAAAGTTGAAATTTCACTCTTATACTGCGCCAAATGTTTTCGCGACCCTTTTTTCATTAAATAGCCAATAACTCCACTAATAGTAGCGACTACCACTAATCCCGGTAAGAATCCTTTGCCTAAGGTACCAGTCTCTATTAAGGTTCCTACTTGATAAATCAAAAAGGCCACTATATATCCCATGGCTAATTGAAAGCTAACTGCTCCAGCTACCCATTTATTGGATTCCATTTCAGATTTCATTGCACCAATTGCTGCAAAACAAGGAGGCGAGAATAGATTAAAGGCGAGAAAGGCCAAGGCTGCCGCCGATGTCAAGCCCATCACTTCAGCTACACTTGTTGCACCTTCTATTAAAATAAATTCTTCTGCATTAATAAAGTTTGTAATTCCATAGACTACTGCTAATGTTCCAACAACATTTTCTTTAGCTATAAAACCTGTTACTGCAGCTGCTGCTAGTTGCCACACGCCAAAACCTAAAGGAATTAGGGCTATAGCAAATGGGTTGGCCAAGCTAGCTAAAATACTGGTGTTGGCTGCTCCCTCTGCCACGAGTTCAAATCGCCAATTAAATGATTGCATAATTTGAACCAGAGTATTAGAAATTAAAATAATCGTTGCTGCATTAACAATAAATGCTTTTCCTCGATCTAACATAGATCGGGTAGCTCTTTTAAAACTAGGCACTCGATACTCAGGCAATTCCATGATAAAAAAGTTTGTGGTTTTTTCGTCTCCCGTAATTTTCCTTAAAATCATTGCACTAAGGATAATTAACAAAATCGCTAAAAAGTACATGGAAGTTCCAACCCATGCAGCATCCTTGAAAAATACTCCTGCAAAAAGTGCAATGACCGGAAGCTTTGCTCCGCAAGGCATAAAGGGTGTTAACATAGCTGTAGTTCTTCGTTGTCTTTCATCTTTAATCGTCCTTGTGGCCATAATCCCAGGGATTGCACCGCCTGTTCCGCTAACCATTCGAATAATGGATTTCCCTGAAAGTCGCACTCTTTTAAAAAAGCGCTCCACAATTAAAGCAACTCGGGCCATATATCCACTATCTTCCATAAAAGCGAGTAAAAAGAACAAAATCATAATTAAAGGTAAAAACCCAATAACTGCTCCAACACCACCAATAATTCCATCAAGGAGTAGTGTGGATAAAAATGGTGATACATTGTCACCCAGTGCACCTGCAACTAGATTTCTAAAGCTATCAATCCAGCCTACTAAAATATCTGCTAGGTAAGCGCCTCCATAAGTCTGAGAAATTGAAAACACTGCCCACATGATCAGAGCAAAAATCGGCAAGCCGATCCATTTATGCGCTAAAACTCGATCTAAGGCATCTTGTTTTGTGTGACTCACGCTAGCTACGGAGCGTTTTTCAACCTTAGCGACTATTTCTTTTACCACTTGGTAGCGTTTTTTATCTGACTCCTTGACCGCTATCTTATCTGATATATCCACCGATCCTGTATCAATTGGTGGAGTTTGTTTGCTTCCTTCCACTTCGGCTACTGCTGCTACTAACTTTTTTAAACCAGTGACGCCCCCTCCGATTGAAACAGTCTCGATTACAGGACAATCTAAAAGTTGAGATAATCTAGCAGTATCAATCTTAGTTTGTTTCTTCGCAAGTAAATCACTTTTATTTAATGCAACAACTACGGGAATATCTAACTCCAATAACTGACTTGTGAAAAACAAGCTTCGGCTTAAATTGGTTGCATCAACTATATTAATAAGTACGTCGGGGGTTTCTTGGTTAATAAAATCTCGTGTAATGCTTTCTTCCGAAGTAAAGGGAGACATTGAATAGGCCCCTGGCAAATCAATCGCCATGATCTCTTTTCCCGTCATATTTAAATTACTTTTAATCTGCCCTTCTTTTTTATCCACGGTAACTCCAGCCCAGTTACCAACATGTTCCGTTCTACCCGTGATGGCATTAAATAATGTTGTTTTTCCACTATTGGGATTCCCAGTCAACGCTACTTTCATTTAGATTTCTCCTTGCTTTCTCTTTATTTTTCAGACAGTCAACACTTTGACACAGTTTTTCTTCCTAAATTTAAATCATTTCGATAACCATTATCATTCACTTGGTATAAAAAATTGCTCCAATGGCTTTAAATTAATGAAACGACTTGATTAATTTAAAACCATATATGAGCATTCATTCAACATTTCACTCTAGCTTCTCTGTCTATTATATTTGAATTGTTGAAGCCAGGTTTTTATCCAAGCAATATCTTGCATCATTTAAGACCACAACATATTGATCTGATATTTTTGAAAGTAGCGTGATAATTTCTCCTTCATAACACCCTAGGGTAAATAAGAAGTTTTTCATTTCTTCATTATGGGTGTTAATTTCTTTAATCTTATAGTCTTGACCTAGATCAGCACTAGCTAAAGTTCCTTGAAGATTCTGCTTACAACATCTATTGCGCCTTCTTCGGCCAAAACCACCTTTGTTTCCGGTTCCATCTTTTCCTTGTCTTCTCAAACCTTTTATTCTAAACATATTAACCAAAATATCCTCCTAGGCGGATACACTAAGCTTTCAATTTCTTCCAGTGGTCCGTTGTTGATAATTATTCTCATTAAGAATACCAAATCGTTTTATTCTTGTCAATGCTTATAAAAAATGGTTTTTTCTCATTATCTGTTCCTTTCTTTCTCTAATTTTATTAGGCACATTAATTTTGGTCTGATGGTTTTAAATTTCAAAATATAATTTTAACGGAATATCTAACTTGCCGGCAATTTAGATGGCCAATTAATAGGCTTTTGGTTGTATACATACACCAAAAATAATCTATAGACACAAGTCCATGGAATCAGATGTTCTGGAAGACCATTTCAATCTATTCTTTCATATCATCAAGACCTAAGTGTTATAAATTATGGTACTTAGAATATATATCATCCTTTTATGCTACCCACATTTTCTGGTGGAGCCCTATCTTCTCATCAAGAAGTAGTGGTTATCATAAATAATAGTCATTTACGATTTCTATACATTTAATCAAAACCTAACAGTCCTCTTCAAAACATAGTTGGGGCTGTTTTTGAAATTTTTCCAGATCCTTTACTGTTTTTATTCCAGATTGTTTTCCAAGCTCGATTCTTGTACTTTTCTGATAATCTTTCTCAATCTCAAGACAATCTGCAGGCAAATTTTTAGTTTATTTTCCAAATAACGTTTGTTTCCTTATAATCTTGACGCGAGAAAAAGACTTGTCCGATTCAGGAACAAGCCTTTTTCTTTTGCTAGATTATTTTAATTTGGTGATGCCTTCCAATAGAGAATCAGTTTAAAATTTCTTGTATTTTGAAACGAATCATCCAATCTTTTATTCTTCACGAGTTAGGCTGGTCTATGCCTTTTTAAGAGCTAAGGCAAGTCCCCTATTATATGCAGGTTCCCAAAGATATAAACTAGTTTTTTTCCATTTTATTCCTTAGGTTCATCATTCGCAGGTCTGTGCTTGCAATTGTATCTGCGCAGGCTTTTAGCTCAGCTTCTATGCTTTCTGCATTTTCAACATTTTTTTTATACCTGAGCTGATGTTCTAAACTTGCCCAAAAATCCATTGCAACGGTTCGGATTTGGATTTCTACTTTTACAAACTCTTTTTTATCAGAAAAATAGACCGGAACTTCAATAATCATGTGATAACTTCTGTATCCGTTAGGTTTCGGGTTTTTAATATAGTCCTTTACCCGGACTAACTTAATATCATCTTGCTTGACCAACATTTCGGCAATATCATAGACATCATCAATAAATGATGCAATTACTCGGATTCCAGCAACATCATTTAAAGAAGTCACCGACTCCACATTTATATCTTGCTCCAGTCGCTGGAGCTTATTAATAATACTCGTTGGCTTCTTCACCCTTGATTTTATGAACTGAATTGGGTTTTTGCTTTGTCTAAGCGAAAGTTCATCGTTTAAAATCTCTAGCTTTGTTGTGACTTCTCTTATGGCTGAATTATATAAAACCATGTACTCTCTAAAGTCCTCAATGCGATCGACAATCTCATCAGGAGCTTGTGGTAACATTGTTTGAGTTAAGATCATTTTCCTTAGTTCACTCTCTTGCATTTATACAAATCCTTTCTAGTCTCGAATTCATCATAAATTTTTATTAGAATTTTAGCTTTACTGCTCTTTTATCCGTATATCAATAGTCCCCTCAACGAAATTAACCAAAGGAATTTTATAGTTCCATATCATTTAATAAATCCCGCAGCTTTTTAATTTCATCTTTTGTTAAGGTTAAACCTTTCCCCATTTTCTCATGATCTGGTGCCCAATCTCTGATATCATACTTTGGCTCTCGATCATTCCAACTAATCAAGTTTAATTCTTTAGACCAACCTCTACTGTTCTCAGAAATAGCCCCAATTGTTTCTTTAATATCATATGTCAAATCCGCCATGTTTTTAAATCCTTTCTTGTATAATCTTTTCTTGTGCAAGCTTTTCTTTTAACTTTACCATTCTCCTAATTATAGGACATTACCGAGGGCATTAGGAAGAAATTTTAAAGTAAGCACCCTCTAGTCCTAATTCAAAACAAAAAGCTCCTGGAAATCTTATTTTAATTTTCCAGGAGCTTTTCAACTATTACATTTTTGATTTCTTAAATTCCTCGATTGTCAATTTAAGCTAGAAATAATTTAACCCCGATACATTCTCAAGAAAAACTTCCAATGGAGTTTTATAGTTCAATGATTTCCTAGGGATTTTATTCCTTCGAATAGCTACTGAGG
>JAAZGI010000332.1 GCA_012511315.1 Clostridium sp. | reverse complement strand
GCAGAAAAGGCAACAGATATGATTTCAAAGCTTGTAGCCATCATGCAAATTGAAGGAACGGTCCACGATTTAAGTCATGCTGTACACCCACATCCGACCCTGTCTGAAGCAATTGTTGAAGCGGCCTATGGTGCCATCGACGGATCAATCCATATCTAGACATTAAACAATCTAAAAAAGATAGGATGTCATTGGTGTATGTCATAATGAAAAACGGACATACATTAGAAGACTCTATACAATGAAATTAAATACTAGAAGATAAATCTTTAACCCCTATTGTTGGATTAAATCTGATAATAGGGGTTATTTTGTGATGAACCACTTAAATCCAGTTCAAAAATTTCCATCAAGGGATAAAACAGAGATTGTAAAGTTTGTTTGCTAAAATTGAAACTTTACTTAAAGCCAACTATAGTAGATGTAACAAGTTGACTAAAAACATATTATAAAGAGGAGGGTAAGGTATGGATAGAGATTTAGGTATTAACTTAGCTCGAGTAACAGAAGCGGCTGCCTTAGCAAGTGCAAAGTATCTTGGTAAGGGGGAAAAAGAAAAAGCTGATGGCGTGGCTGTTGAGCAGATGAGAGTTATGTTTGATATTTTAAATATTAACGGCGAAGTGGTCATTGGGGAAGGGGAGATTGATGAGGCACCCATGCTGTATAGTGGAGAAAAGGTTGGCGATCCCAATTATAGTCAGGTTGATATAGCCGTTGACCCCATTGATGGCACCACTTCACTAGCTAATGGAATGGATAATGCTATTTCTGTAATCGCAGTTGCACCTAAGGGCTGCTTATTAAAAGCCCCTGACGTGTACATGAATAAAATTGCCTGCGGTCCCAAAGCCAAGGGAGCGATTAGCTTATCTGCCAGTACAGCTGAAAATATCCAAAATGTAGCTGAACGATTAAATAAGGATGTGTCTGATATCACGGTATCTGTGTTAAAAAGGGAACGGCATAGCCAGTTGATTAAAGAGATCCGAGCAACTGGCGCGCGAATTCGGATGGTTACCGATGGCGATATTTTTACAGCTATCGCAACAGGCTTTCGAGAAGGTAAAATTGACCTCATGATGGGAATTGGTGGAGCTCCTGAAGGTGTGATTGCAGCAGCGGCTTTAAAATGCTTAGATGGCGATTTCCAAGGCCAATTCACGCCCTTTAATCATAGTCAAAAGAAACGCTGCGAACTGCTGGACGTAGACTTGGATAAAGTATATACCTTGGATGACTTGGTGAAAGGCAATCAAGTTTTGTTTGCAGCTACAGGAATATCCTCCGGGGATTTCCTCCAGGGTGTAGAGTTTTTAGAGGATAATATGGCAACAACCGAAAGTTTGGTTTTAAGGCAACCAAGTGGTACCAAACGATTTATCAAAAGCATCCATAAACTAGATCAAAAATTAAGGGGAGTAGACATTTAAAAAGGGTTAAAACATATATTCAGACTAGATATGTTTATTTAAAAAGCACCTTACCAGGTGCTTTTTAAAATAGATCAAATAAGAGCTTCTTTAATTGCTCTGGGGTAACTTATATGGGGGTGTGATAAGATGAAGATAATACCAAAAACAGAACAATTCTTGGCAAACATTGATGGGAGAGGGACAATAGGATGGAGAATTATAAACAAAAAAGAGTAACTTACTTGGCGGCAGTTAGCTATTCAATCATCATAGGATTATCTTTTTTATTTACGAAACTCACTTTAGATGTAGCTGATCCTTTTGAAATATTAGCTCATCGGTTTACAGTTTCCTTTATCGCTATTTTAATTCCCGTGTTATTTAAATGGGTAAAGGTTCAGTATAATCG
>JAAZGI010000331.1 GCA_012511315.1 Clostridium sp. | reverse complement strand
GCGTCCAATCGAGAAGGAGGGATATGAATGGAGTCAACTTTCGGCTATTTTCCGCTCTTTATTAACTTAAAAGGCAAACAAATTTTAATCATTGGTGGAGGTAAGATAGCCACTCGACGGTTCACGAAGTTACAACCTTTTGGAGCAGATATCACTGCGCTAGCCACTGAGTTTTCGAATCATTTGGTGGAGAGAGAACAGTTGGGGGAGGTTCGACTTCGGCAAAGAGCCTACGATCCCACTGTTTTAGATAATGGAGATCTATTTTTAGTAATCGCTGCCACGGACGACCGGACCGTGAATCATGAAATTGGAGCTCTTTGTCGAGAAAAAAAGGTATTATGCATCGTATCGGACAATCGAGACGAAACCGATGTCTATTTTCCAGCTTTAGTGGAAGATAGCGACTTTTTGATGGGGATTGTATCAAAACATGGCGACCATAGATCCTTGCGCAATCGGGCAGAAGAGTTAAGAGAGGAAAAAATGAAACAAACAATTAAAGTAGGCTCAAGGGCCAGTCGGCTGGCCGTAAAGCAAGCACACCTAATCATGTCAGAAATTAAGCAAGCTCATCCGGATATAGAGCTTGAGCTAGTGACCTTTACCACCAAGGGGGATCGGATCCTAGATAAAACCATTGATGAGGTGGGTGGCAAAGGCCTTTTTATGAGGGAACTTGAAGTGGCCCTTAGAAATAAAGAGATTGACTTTGCAGTCCATAGTTATAAAGATATACCCTATGATGAAAACCCGGATTTTCCTATGGTGGCCTTAAGCCCTCGAGCTGATACTCGGGATGCATTGATTCTGCCTAAGGGGCTCACGGAAATTCCCAAGGGTTTACCCATTGGAACTTCCAGTGTAACCCGGCAAGCACAACTGTCTGAATTATTCCCAGATATTCCAACGGCGATGGTTCGGGGGGATATTTTCTCTCGCCTAGAGCAACTAGATAATGGTCTATATGGTGGTTTAATTCTAGCAGCTTGTGGTTTAAAGCGAATGAATCTGGAAGAACGAATTAGTCAGGCCTTCACCATCGACCAAGTCATCCCGTCGGCATCACAAGGTATCTTGGCAATCCAAGGTAGAGCTGGCGGAAATTATGATTATCTAGCGTGTATTCATTCCCAAGAGTCAGAGCTTATTTCCTTGGCGGAACGAAGTTTACTGGGTTGTTTGGATCAAGGTGGTGCTTCAGGGGTTGCTGCCTGCGCCACTCTTCAGGGCAAGGAGCTGGAACTAGTGGCTCTTTATGTTAATGAGGAGGGTAAACTCTTACGCAGCAAAACGCGGGGGCCAAAGGCCAAAGCGGAACAGTTGGCTCATCAGTTAGCTGCCGAGTTATTGGAAGGTAAGGTTCGGCCATGGCAGTAACATTAGTGGGAGCTGGACCCGGAGATGCGGGATTGTTAACCATCAAAGGTCGAGAGAAATTGGCGGAAGCTGAGGTGGGTTTGTTTGATCGCTTAGTTGGTGATGAAATTTTAGAGCTTATCCCGCAAACAGCTGAAAAAATCAACGTGGGAAAACATGTCAACGATCACCCCGTTCCTCAAGCTGAAATCAACCAAATTCTTCTTGAAAAAGGTTTGGCGGGGAAAAAAGTGGTTCGTCTAAAGGGAGGAGACCCCTTTGTGTTTGGACGAGGGGGGGAAGAATTAGAACTATTAGTTCGTCATGGCGTTCCCTTTGAAGTGGTACCTGGTATCACTTCAGCCATAGCTGGAGCTGCCTATGCAGGGATTCCGGTGACCCAGCGAGGGGAAGCGTCCTCTTTTCATGTCATAACGGGGCATGCCAAAGGAAGTGAGCCCTTAGCCATTGATTTTGAAGCACTGGCACGAACGGGGGGCACCTTGATTTTCCTAATGGGCGTCGGCAATCTCGGGAAAATTAGGCAGGGCTTAATGGCGGCTGGTATGTCACAGGATATGCCAGTGGCGATTGTTGAAAACGCAACCCTACCCCAGCAGCGTAAATTGTTGTCAACGCTAGGAGAAATGGAATCACAAGCTCAAGGGGAAGCCAATCAATCACCGGCTTTAATAGTGGTGGGCGAGGTTACTCGGCGGAGTGAAGCCTATGATTGGTTCATGAATCAGCCTTTAAAAGGGCAAACCGTTATTGTGACTCGAGCAAGAACGAGCCCGTCCAATTTATCCCGCCTACTACGAGCGGATGGTGCCAGGGTTCTTGAGGTGCCTTCCATCTCAATCCGTCCTTTGTGGCAAGATTCTGATGAATTTCAAAGAGTCTTATCTAAGCTTCAGAATTATAACTGGCTTTTATTTACAAGCCGAAATGGCGTAACCCACTTTTTCGATGGCTTGTTTTCCAAGGGCTTGGATGCAAGAGCTTTGGCTGGCATGAAAATTTCAGTGGTGGGTAGTGAAACCAAGAAAGCTTTAAAAGAGTATGGATTGATTCCTGACTATATGCCTTCCACTTATTATGGAAAAGAAATGGCCCAAGGCCTCATAAAGCGGTCTCAGAAGTCAGAGAGTTTTTTATTGATGGGGGGAAAGGTTTTATCAGAAGACCTACCAAAGGACCTCCAAGCAAGTGGGCGGAGATTTCACCATGTGGCAGTCTATGAAACTTTGTTTGCTGATGCTGGCGTGGCCAATCAAACCATTGAAGAGGCAGACTTTATCACCTTTTCCAGTGGATCCACGGTGGAGGGTTTTGTTCAGTCCTATCCCAATTTGGATTATAGGCAGTTACACTGTATTGCCATTGGTGAAACCACAGCGGCTAAGGCCCGCCAATTTGGCTTTCAAGTAGAGGTAGCTGATCAGGCCACAGTGGCCAAGATGAGAGATAAAATGAAGGAGCTGGTAAGACATGAAGATTAGACCCAGACGGTTACGATGCAATGAACTGATGCGCGAAATGGTGCGGGAAACGAGAGTTTCTTCAGCCAGTTTGATTTACCCGGTTTTTGTAGAAGCCGGGGAGAATAAAAAAACTGAAATAACCTCCATGCCTGGGCAGTATCGCTATACCTTAGATCGATTAAATGAAGGCATTGAAGAAGCCATATCTTTTGGTGTGTTTCGCTTTATGCTCTTCGGCATCCCCGCTGAAAAAGATGAGCGAGGCTCCGGTGCCTATGAAGAAAATGGCATCATCCAACGGGCTGTTGGCCAATTAAAAAAGACCTTTGGAGATCGCATTCAGGTGATTACGGATGTGTGCCTATGTGAATACACCAGCCATGGCCATTGTGGAGTTCTTTGCGAAGAGGGTGTTGCCAATGACGAAACCTTAGAGATTATTGGCCAAGTAGCACTATCCCATGCCAAAGCCGGCTGTGATATGGTGGCACCCTCAGACATGATGGATGGTGATGTGGGTCACATTCGAGAAGTATTGGACCAAGCTGGCTTTACCCATATTCCCATTATGAGTTATTCCGTCAAGTATGCATCAGCATTTTATGGCCCTTTCCGTGAGGCGGCAGGTTCAAAACCTCAATTTGGTGATCGCAATAGCTATCAGATGGATTTTCATAATCAGCGGGAAGCCCTAAAAGAAGTGGATTTAGACCTAGCTGAAGGCGCAGACTTTATTATGGTTAAGCCAGCTTTATCCTATTTAGACGTGATTAGTCGGGTCAAGGAACGGACCAATACACCCCTGGTAGCCTACAGCGTCAGTGGTGAGTATGCCATGATTAAGGCTTGTGCCAGTCAAGGCTTAATGGATGAACATCGTTTAATGTGTGAAACGGCCATTTCCATCTTTCGAGCTGGAGCAGATATTTTAATCACCTACTATGCCAAGGAACTGGCTCAAGCCATTCGAAACGGTGATATTGGATAATAAGAGTAAAAGAATAAAAAAATCAACGAGTTTAAAAAATAACACGACAATACCATCCATCAAGGTGGTTTAAAACAGGAGGATATCAATGAAAGGTATTTTAATTGTTGCTCATGGATCAAGGGCAGAGGCTACAAAGAAGACGTTTGAAGGAATTGTGGACATGGTTCGGGACAAAATGCCAGGAGAAAAGATACGCCATGCCTACATGGAGTTTAGTGAAGAAAGCCTTGAAAAAGGAGTCGAAAAATTAGTGGCTGAAGGAGTCAATCAGATTAAAGTGATTCCCTACTTCCTATTTTCAGGGATTCATATCTTAGAAGACATTCCAGAGATGATTGCAGCTTGCAAAAAGACCTATCCTGACATAAGCATTGAGCTGGGACAGTCTTTGGGTCAGGATCCACGCTTGGCAGATTTATTAGTGGAACGTATTCAGGGATGAAGCAGATTGATGTAGTGGGGATGGGGCCAGGTAATCCAGAGCTTTTATCCGCCCAAGCACATCGAATCATTCAAGGAGCGAAACGGGTTTTAAACACTCGAGAGATGGCAATTTCAGATCTTTTAAAGAAGCTTGAAGAACCCATTGAAGGCTCTACTGCTGTGTTAGTCAGTGGTGATACTGGATTTCATAGCCTAGCTCAAACCATTGAAAAGCAATTTAAGAAGGATGCTTTGGTGTCATTTTATCCTGGTGTGTCAAGTATTGCCTATCTAAGTAGTCGGCTTAAAGTTCCTTATGATGATGCCAAACTCATTAGTTTACATGGGAATCAAAAATCCTTGGTACCTTATGTGAGTTACCATCATAAAGTGTTTGCCTTAACGGGAGGTGTGAATCGAGCTTCTGATTGTTGTGAGGCTTTAACCAAGGCGGGCCTTGGCGAGGTCGAGGTTGTAATTGGCGAGGCGTTAACTTTGCCCCATGAGCGAATTTTAAAAGGCCAGGCCAAGGACTTCATAGACGCTGAGTTGTTAGACTTGGCAGTCCTCTATGTAGAACATTCAAACTGGATATCCCCCAATAAAAATCTGAAGGATTCAGACTTTATTCGCGGCAAGGTACCCATGACTAAGGAAGAAATACGCCATTTGTCCATTGATAAACTCCAGGTTGAGCCCGATGAAGTGGTCTATGACATCGGGGCGGGAACAGGCTCAGTGGCCATTGAATTAGCCCGTAAGGCATATCAAGGAATGGTCTATGCCATTGAGCGTAAGGAGGAGGGCTTAGAACTCATCCAAGAAAATCGCTTAAAACATGGTGCCTTTAATCTCAACGTGATCAAGGGCTTAGCTCCAGCAGCCCTAGAGGGATTACCAGCTCCTGACAAAGTTTTTATTGGTGGTTCTGGTGGTCAGATGGCTGAGATTGTGGAAAAGCTCCTAGTGGTTAACCCCAAGCTTAAATTGGTGATTAATGTAGTTAGTTTGCAAGGAATCAATGAAGCTATCAAGATATTAGATGGCTACCAAACCATGGATTATGAGGTGATTTGCGTAAATGTGGCTCGGTCCCGTAAACTGGGGAGTTATGATTTAATGATGGCTCAAAACCCTGTATATATAATCACCATGGATTTTGCGAAGATGAAGGGAGAAAGCGAAGATGAGTAAAGGACTGCACCCTCGAGTTCTGATTGCCGGCACTGGCAGTGGTTCCGGCAAGACCACCATGACCTGCGCTCTGTTGATGGCTTTGAAGACCAGGGGCAAAACGCCGGTGGCTTTTAAATGTGGACCAGATTACATTGACCCTATGTTTCATCGTAAAGTAACGGGAGTTTTTAGTGGAAATTTAGATTTATTTTTAATGGGAGAAGACTCAGCCTTGGACTCATTGGCTAGTCATGGCTCATTGGGAAATATTTCCATCTTGGAAGGGGCTATGGGTCTTTATGATGGTATTGGAAACGAAGGAGCAGCCTCAGCTAATGAAGTTTCTCTGGTGACTGAGACTCCAGTCCTATTAACGGTAAGCGTTACAGGAAAAGCCCGCTCGATTTGTGCGGAAATTAAAGGCTTTCTTGAGTTTGCACCTAATCGGATCAAAGGAATCTTACTGAACACCTGTTCAAAGGGAATGTTTTCTTACTATCAACAGCTAATTGAAGGGATCCTAAAAATCCCAGTGATAGGCTATCTTCCGAATATAAGAGAGGCAGAGATTGGATCTCGCAACCTAGGTTTAATCACAGCCGATGAAATCCAAGACATTCAGCTAAAACTGAAAGCTTTAGGAGACACAGCGTTAGAAACCTTTGATTGGCATCGTTTCGATTTCTTGGTTGAAGAGGCTGGAGCCTTAAAGGAAAGCCAAGCCAGGTCAAGCGTGAAGGCCAGCCAAAAGAGCAGCCTGGAGCAGCTAGAACAGGGGAAGGAGGCTAAGCAAAAGGTGGTGGCCCCTAAGGGGAAAGTGGAAAAATTGCCCATCATCTATGTGTCCAAAGACCAAGCATTTTGTTTTGCCTATGAAGAAAACATCCAGTGTTTAGCAGAACAAGGCGCAGACATTCGATTCTTTTCACCCTTACATGATCCCATTCTTCCAAAGGATGCCGATGGCGTGATTATATGGGGGGGCTACCCAGAGTTACATGGAGAAGAAATTCGTCTCAATGAAAGTCTGCGAAAAGATCTTTACCGGAAGGTTCAAGACGGATTACCCCTTTACGCTGAAGGGGGAGGTTTTATGTTCCTACACAGTCAAATCATAACCTCTGATGATCAAGGTCAAGAAGAAACGATTCCTGGGGTGGGTGTTTTTAAGGGAGCTTGCCGAATGACTACTCGGCTGCAAGAGTTTGGCTATGCCACATTGACAGCCCAGAGAGATAATCTGTTATTTAAAAAAGGGGAGTCCGCTCGCTGCCACAGTTTCCATCGGTCACGTAGCGAACTGGAAGGAAGGGCGTTTTTCGCCCGAAAGGCGTCTGGAAGCGGCGACTATATGACAGGACAATCTTTCAACAGAGCTTTGGGGAGTTATGTCCATTTACATTTCACTGAATTACCAAAGGCAGTGACCCGTTTCATTGAAACCACACAAGCCTATCATAGGGAGAGAGAACGTGAACTATATTAAAAATCCAAAAGACATTGAAACAAAGAGTTTTGAAATAATAGAAGAATTAATTGGAGAGCGCAGCTTGGATCCACTTCAAGCTCCGATTATAAAGCGCGTAATTCATACAACGGCTGATTTTGAATACTTAGACCAACTGGTCTTCTCCAATGAGGCAGTAGAAAAAGCCCATGCCATTCTTAAAAAAGGAGCGGTCATTGTAACAGACACTTCCATGGCTTTAGCCGGGATTAATAAAAAAGCCTTGGCTAAGGCAGGCTGTCAGGGGGTTTGTTTTATTGGCTCAGAAGAGGTGGCAAACCTAGCTAAGAAAAACCAAACCACACGCTCGGCGACAGCTGTGCACTATGCCTTTGAACAGACTGAACAACCCATTATATTTGTGTGTGGCAACGCCCCTACAGCTCTGATCGAGCTTTATGAGCTGATCCAAACAGGAGGTCGCCGCCCGGAGTTAATTATTGGCGTTCCGGTAGGCTTTGTTAATGTGGTGGAATCCAAAGAATTGATTTTAAGCACTGATGTTCCCCATATCATTGCCAAGGGGCGCAAAGGTGGCAGTAACGTTGCGGCTGCCATCTGTAATGCACTGTTATACCAAATTGTAGCCCGAGAAGATGAGAGTCCTTTAAAAGACGATATTAATCAGGGGAGCTCCCAGCACTAAGAACAGTTATGGGCCAATAAGGGGTTTGGATATCTAACATTACAAGACAAGAGCTTTGCTCTAAGATTAAACGCTTAACCATATTAAGAGAGTTGTGAGTCTAGGAGAACAGATGCTTTTTAACCAAGCTTAGCCGATAGCCGATTACCTTTAAACTAGCTTGGTTTAACAATTAATTGAGTGCCCTTGTTGCCTTGCGTTAAAGTAAACAGACGGACCAATATTGATTGCCCATAAATGATTCCTTTTAAATTCCTGCAAAGGTTAATTTTTAAAATCCTGGTAGATCGTAAAGTAAATCTACAAGTTTATAAGGATTACCGTTTGACCTATTGATAGTCCTCAAGTTTAGAGCCCTTGTAAATCATTTAAAGGATTTACAAGGGCTCCTTAGATTTTTTGCAGAATGATAATCTATTCCTAGTTTCCTAGTAGTTGCCTACTTGGACCAGAGCTTTCAAATAAATCCTGTTCCAATGAATTTATTTGAGAACGAGTGCTTGGAAAAGCGACCATTAAAAAGCGGTTATTAAAAAGCTGCGAGTAAAAATATAGCGAAAGACAAAAAAACCAAGCCCAAAATGATTTAAAATGGTAGAGTATTATTAATCGAGTAGTTGGGTTTTTGTTTGAGGAATGAGCGTGAAGAGCTTAGGAGGAAACTGATGAAAATTGCAATAGTTGGTGCTGGGATTTCCGGTGCAAGTGCCTTAAAGGGAATACTTGATCATCCCAACTTAAAAATTGAGGATGAAATTCATATATTTGAACCAAGAGATATTTTAGGGGTAGGTCTTCCTTATAGTCCGGATGATGAATCCGTGATGTTAAATATTAGTCCTGATTTTATCAGTGTGGATGAAAAGAATCCTTTGGATTTTACCCAGTGGCTAGAGGAGCATTTTGAAGAACCTACAAACTTTGAAGATTTAGTTTCAAGGCCTCGATATGGACAATACTTGCAAGAACGATTTGCACCATATTTTAACCATAAACAGGTCATTCACTTTCAAACCAGGATTGAGGACATTGAAGTATTGGATTCAAAAACCAACCAATCCATTTTTGAAGATAAACAGGGGAGCTATACTTACCGCTTAAAGAAAACCGAGGGGTGGCATAATGAAATCTATGATGCAGTTTTCCTTGCCCTAGGTCACCCTCAATATGCTGATTATTATGGGCTCGATGGATCTAAAAACTATATAGGAAATCCTTACCCAATGAAGGATCAGCTAACTGGCTTGTCCCCAGAGGACCGAATAGGCATCATAGGTAGTGGTGCTACCGGGATTGATTTAATTCGATTTTTCATGACCAACTATCACCTAAAACATCCATTAACCTTCTATGTTCGAGAACATAGTTTTCGCTTCGCTGACATTCCTTATGAAAAAGATGATTTTCAATTCACGTTTTCCATGGCTTGGATTCAAGAGGAAAGAGGTAAGCATAGCGGGGTTATCCCTTTTTCAATCATCCTAAAAACCTTTAAAGATGACATTCAAGCAGAAGGTGTAGATGTTGATACTGTCTATCATAAATATAAAACAAGAGACCTAGAAATCATCCGCCAAGCCGTTGAATCAAAAGATCAAGATTTGGCCTTGATTCATGCTTATAATAGTAAACTAGTTGCTTTTATTCCCCACTTATATAACAGTTTAAGTGGGCAAGACAAAGAGTTTTATCTTGAAAATTACCATGACAAACTCAAATTTTTTAAAACCCGTGTTCCCTACAAGACATTTCAATGGATGTTTGATTTACTAGATCAAGGAAAAATAAGAATTGTCCATGGAATTTCTGATGTTCATGTCAAAGACCAGGGTGGGTTCTCGATGGAGGCTGATCGAAGGGAAGGGGTAGATGTACTGGTCAATGCAACGGGTTTTAATCTACGACTAAGTGAGGTTGGTAAAAGCTTACCTTTGGTTCAAAATTTATATCACAAAAACATTATTCAACCGCAATTTGATGGAAGTTTTGTATTGATTGATTGGCCACAAGCCCAAGTTATGAACCAAAACTTTGGAGTACTTGATAATTTATTCTTTTTTGGTATGCTCATCGGGGGTACTCAACATGAAAATAATGATGCCCAACTCACCTATCAACTGGCTACCAGCGTAGGAACGTGGTTTATGGATCAACAGCCAAACCGAAATTGAAAAGATAGTAGTATTTCAAAAAAACTTTAAAAGTTTCATGCAGCTCATTTCACTAGGGTTATTAAATTAAAACTTCCTCATATTATAAAGAATCTCCCAAAGTTCAGCCTACAGAACTTTGGGAGAGTCTTTTTTGAAGAAGCTATAGGAGCTCTTTTAGCCACAAGGATGAAGCCAGAATTGATTAGAATAAATAGAAGATTGGGCTAGAGAGAAGTAGAAAAGACTTATCTTTCTGGGAGTGGTAAAGAATGTACTTGTTTAAGGAATGTTGACATTAAGCGCTAAATAGTATGAAGGTCTTAGGTAAAGCCAGTTAAAATGTTAAATGCTGTTTATATAATAAGTTAACCTAGTATGCTAGCTTGATGATAACGGTTATCAGAGGTATAATTAATACAAATCTACTATCCGGAGGTTCAGTTTACTGAGTAATAGTTAAAAATAAAGCAGAGGAGATGAAGAAATGAAAATGAAAAAGCAAAGATTTACTATACTACACTCTAATGATATGCATGGAGATTTCTTCTCAGAGGTGAAAGAGGGAAG
>JAAZGI010000330.1 GCA_012511315.1 Clostridium sp. | reverse complement strand
TTAAATCACTGAGGTTAGCTGTGATCGTCCAAGTAATCGTTCGATTTGTCGGATCGTAGACTCCATTGCTTTCTTGGGCGCTGGCCTCGCCTTTTTTACTAATCCATTGGGGTGTAAATTTAACAGTGGACTTTCCTTCTTTTAAGGTCTCATCCTCGAGTTTTAATTGAGCTGTATTACCAATCGACTGCTCTTTTGATTCATAAAGCTTGTTGTCTGAAATTTTAGTTTCAAATGTGATCGTTTGAGGGCTTAGTGACCCTCCGGGGAATACATATGTAAGTAATGTTGTTGAGGGTGCTACATTAGCTCCATTCACTTTAAATGAACCTTCAACAAATTCGCCTACATTTTTAAGATTATCAACAAATTGATATCCTTCAAGATCAATTTGTTCCTCTCCCTGAGTGGCTGTCACTGTAACAGTCCAGGTGATTTTACCTGAACTCAGATCAACATCACCTGATTTTTCAACTTTATATTCAATTGGCAGAGGAGGTACATTTATTGTATATTCCTTATCTAAGATGGAGACCAGATGATCGCCAACGTTGCCTGCGTCTCCACTATCATCGTAGTCAAATTCAGCACTAAACTCTGCTGCTACAGAATTGTAGGTGCCATCAAAGACCTCATCGTCTCCATCAAAGGTAACTGTAGCGATTACTTCGCCATCGTCGTTGGTAGAAAAAACTACTGTTCCAACTAGAGTATCACCGTTTTTTAATTCAATGGATGATGGTGTTGGCACATTAAAGGCATTACTAATAACAAATACCGCGGTATCCCCTTTTCTCACTGGATTTTCCGGAGTTGGCTCATCGCCTTCCACTGGAATATCAAAATGAACCTCCAATGATATTGGTTCTTCACTATTTAAAGTGCCGCCTTCTTCAACAACTTTTCCATCTTGACGAACCACACTGCTAATATTTTCTAACTTTGGCAGTGCATCTTCATTAAGGATTTCTTCCTCACTGACTGTTTCGGTTTCATTAGCAGGCACATCAAGTTTATCTTTTGCAGCTCCTGTTTCTAACTCCTCAATTTCAGTTGCGAGATTTTCTTCAACATGGGCTGGTTTATCTTGAGGTTTTGTTGCTGATTCAGCCTGGACTACTTCGTCCTCAGGCTCTGCTTCCGGTTTAGTAGTTGTCACATCTTCTTGAGAATCTTCTACTAGTTCGGAGTCAGGCTGATTTACATCAAGCTCTGTTTTTAACTCAGCATCATTTACGTCATCTGTCTGAGAAGATTCGATGATTACCTGATACTCCTCGTCAACAACTGTAACCGCATGATCTCCGGGAAGGCCGGCATCGTCTGCGGTATCGTACTTCATGTTAAATTCAAAATCAAAGAAATCGGTCTTAAAGGATTCTAACAATTCCTCATCGCCATTGTCTAAGGTAACCTTTGCTACCAATTCCTTTGTTTGAGTATCTCTTTCAATATTAACTTGTCCAACTGGCAAGCCTTTATTTGTGAGAAGGGCTGGCTCCTCAGATATGAGAACAAAATCATTAGTTAAATTAATCGTTGCAGTAGCTCCACCTTGAAGTGTTTGGGATTCTAAACCAAACTCAGACAAGTGGAAAGAAACTTGCACTGAAAGATCTTCCTCGGAGTTAATAATACCTCCTGGTTTAATTTCATTCTCCTTTTGGGTGAGTACAGCAGATGCATGTTTTACCGCTTGATCTGCTGTAGACGCATACACGTTTATTTGTGCTGGCGTTAAACCTATAAGCATAACCATCAGAAGCATCCAACTTAATAACTTAATTCGTTTCTTCAAAATAACCTCCATAAAAGATATAATTTAGCGTAATTCAGAAAACTCAAAGGGTCCATTCAATTATTGATAACCCTGACTCCTTTACTTGATCTAAATTTAGCTAGTCTGAG
>JAAZGI010000329.1 GCA_012511315.1 Clostridium sp. | reverse complement strand
GATTTGCCTACACCTTCCTTCAGATTCCACCTCGCGATGGACACCCTTGGTGTTCAGCTATGTCTTTCCCACTACTAGGGCAGACTAGGGACTTTAACCCCTTAGATTGCGCCCATGCTGGGCGCACCAAGAAAGAATCCCACGGTTTATACCGCGGGATTCTTTTGTCTTATTAAAAAGTAATCCCTGCAAGCATTAAGTGCCTTATTCCTAAGCTCTGCCCAACTAAAATTGAGAGATACCTAGGTAGCATAATCACTTTACTGATTATTAGGTCAACGCCTCTACTGTAGGTGAATAAAACTTACTCTTTAGATTTCAATCCGTTTTAAGGCATCGATAAATTCTTCATTATTCTCTGAATTATCCATTAGAGAAATCAATTCCTCAGTAACCCGATTAACTTCTGATCCCTTATATAAAAGTTGCCGAATCTTTCTCACAGCTTCTATTTCATTAGTATCCATAATGAGCTCTTCTTTGCGGGTTCCTGATCTGAAGATATCAATGGCTGGGAAAATACGGCGTTCCTGTAGTCTGCGGTCTAAGTGAACTTCCATGTTCCCTGTTCCTTTAAATTCTTCAAAAATCATATCGTCCATTCGGCTACCAGTGTCTACCAAAGCCGTGGCTAATATAGTGAGGGAACCACCATTACGAATGTTGCGCGCTGCTCCAAAGAATCGTTTTGGCATCGTCAATGCAGCAGGGTCTAACCCTCCCGATAAAGTTCGCCCAGATGGAGTTACCGTTAAATTGTAAGCTCTTGAAAGTCTAGTCAAAGAATCAAGTAGAATCACGACATCTTTTTTATGTTCCACCAGTCGTTTGGCCCGTTCTAAAACCATCTCCGCTACTTTAATATGGTTCATCGGATCTTCGTCAAAAGTTGAATAAATTACTTCCCCATCAATAGACTCCCTCATATCTGTAACTTCTTCTGGTCGTTCGTCTATTAATAGGACAATTAAAGTGACTTCTGGATTGTTAGCATGGATATTTTGGGCTATCTTTTTTAAAATCGTTGTTTTACCGGCTTTTGGTGGGGCAACAATAAGACCACGCTGGCCTTTTCCTACTGGGCTGATAATATCCATAATTCGTGTGGACATATCATTTTTATGGAGAACTTCAAGCTTTAACCGCTCATTGGGGTAAATTGGTGTTAAAGTATCAAAATCACGACGATTAATGGCCACTCCTGGTGAGTCTCCATTCACTCGATCCACATAAAACAAAGCTCTAAACTTTTCTCCATCTCGAGTCGGTCTCGTTTTACCTGCCAGCTCATCACCGGTCTTCAAGCGGAAGCGCCGGATTTGTATGGGCGAAACATAAATATCGTCTGACGTCGTTAAATAGTTATCCCCTCGCAAGAAACCAAAGCTGTTTTGATCCATGATTTCAAGAATTCCCGATGCATCCATGGTACCTGGTGGAAAAACTCTGCCCTCAGAGTCGGTTTCTTCATTATGGGATCGGCTCCGTTCATCCCCAGCTTGCTCTCCTGAACCCGTTGCTCTATTTCCACTTATTTTTTCTTTGAGAACCGTCCCATTTCTCTCAACCACATGACCAGACTCCGTTGACTCAAGGGACTGATTAGTCTTTTGGACCTTGTTTTCTACCTGGTCCACTGTTTCCTTTTGCTCCCCCTCGTGGATTTCCTCGCTACGCGGAACCTCCTGTTGAATTTCATTCATATCTTGATGCGGCTCTTCCTGTTCTTCCACTTCTTGAACCTGGTCTTCATGTAATAGGACTTCCTCCAGCAAATCCAGAAGCTCCTGTTTGCGATATTTCGCTATACTTTTAATTTTGTTGGCTTTTGCCACCTCTCTTAATTCCATAAGAGTTAAACTTTTTAAATCAAGTTCCATTATTCACCTGCTTTTCGTTGTTTGAAATGCCCTAAGGCTGAGATACAATATAAGAGTTATTAAGATGAATCATTGAGCGGTGAATATTTAAAAATACTATAAATCCACCAAACCCTGTGCATTCACTGAAGTCTTTGCCTACACTAAAAAACTTCGCATTCAGCTAAATCTGTGTATTCACCTAAACGTATATATGACAAAACCTTAGTGTCTTCTAACCTATTCCTATGAAATCTTCTAAAATCCGTCTAAATTTTTCTATTCTTTTGTC
>JAAZGI010000328.1 GCA_012511315.1 Clostridium sp. | reverse complement strand
GTATAGTATTGCAGATGGTATTCGAGATAAAAATGTACTTGGCTTTGATCCGAATAAAGTTTCAACCTATAAAGATCAGGACCTTCGTAGAGCTGTAGCATTAAAGATGGCCAAAGCAGGGACTGAAAAAGAGGCAATCGAAAATCCAGAGAAAGCGCAAATTTATTACCACTATATGGATTCTTCCAAAATTAAAATGGCTGGACATAAGAACAAGAGTGGGGATTACCTCAAGGGTATTGAAGATTATATTCCCAGTGCCCAGTACAGACGAATGGAGCATAAAAAAATGGTAGTGGAGGACATAAGAAGTAACTGGATGCGGTTAAGCCGTAGCTCGAAGTTTCATGCTATTTATGCAACCAGCAGTATTCCTGAGGCGATAGAATATTATAGGCTCTTTAAAGAAACCATGCCAGACTTAAAGGTTACGGCTCTCTTTGATGCAAACATTGATAACTCTGGAGGAATTAAGTTTAAACAAGATGGATTAGTTGAAGTTTTAGAGGACTATAATGCAAGATATGACCAGGATTTTGGTCTAGCAACTCATGGTAAGTTCAAGCGTGATATTGCAGCTCGGCTTGCCCATAAAAGACCTTATGAACGGATTGAGCGATCACCTGAAAAACAACTGGACCTTTTAATTGTTGTAGATCAGATGCTAACAGGCTTTGATTCAAAATGGGTGAACACCCTTTATTTAGATAAAGTACTTAAATATGAAAATATTATTCAAGCTTTTTCACGGACCAATCGTTTATTTGGACTTGAAAAACAATTTGGCACCATTCGATATTATCGATATCCAAATACTATGGAGCAAAACATTAAAGAAGCTGTTGCTCTTTATTCGGGAGATCGTCCTCTTGGATTATTTGTTGAACAACTGGATACTAACCTTGAAAAGATCAACCAAAACTTTTCAGACATAACCAACCTTTTTAAAGCGGCCGGCATAGAAGACTTCTCAAGTCTTCCAAAAGATTTAACTGAATGTGGCAAATTTGCAAAACTTTTTAGTAATTTAAATGAGCATTTAGAAGCAGCTAAGATTCAAGGATTTATATGGGATAAGAAATCCTATACTTTTGAGGATTCTGACCAAACGATCGAAGTGGAATTAGATGAAAAAACTTTTCTTATATTAGCTTTACGTTATAAAGAAATTTTTAATGAAGCTGAAGGAGATTGTGAAGTGGAGAGTGTCCCATTTGAGATTGATGGGTATTTAATTGCCATCGATACTGGAAGAATTGACACAGATTATATGAATTCAAGGTTTGAAAAGTACCTTAAAGTATTATTAGACGACCATGTCGATGAAAATCAATTGCAGACAACCTTAAATGAACTCCATAAATCATTTGCTACGCTTACTCAGGAAGAACAAAAGTATGCCAATATATTTATCCATGACGTACAAAGTGGAAATGCCAAATTAGAAGATGGGAAGTCATTTAGGGACTATATTACGGAGTATCAGTACCGTGCAAAAGATGAACAAGTTCGGCAATTAAACGATGCTCTTGGTGTTGACATTCCTAAACTAGAAAATCTTATGAATGTTGGGCCAACTGAGGCCAACATCAATGAGTATGGACGTTTCGATGATTTGGAAAAATCGGTGGTAAGAGAAAAAGCTGAATCCTATTTTGTGGCAACTGAAGGCAAGAAAGTGCCACCGTTCAGGATGAGTATGAAAATTGATAAATTGCTCAAGGACTTTGTCTTAAGCGGTGGCTTTGACATTTATGAGGACGAGAACCAGTAGAAAACTATTTAAAGACTGTTTGAGAAGTAGATTTAGGCAGAGTTTAAATCTTAACAGTGATCTTAAGCATGATTTAAGTAAAGAAGTTGGTGAGCATGTGCCAAGTGTACTAG
>JAAZGI010000327.1 GCA_012511315.1 Clostridium sp. | reverse complement strand
TCACGCCAAAGGGACAAACGCCGCCTGGGGCAAAACCAGTTAACTCTTCCGTGAGATCAAAGGCTAGCATCTTTGCTTTTAAACCAAAGGTTTCCTTGAATTTTTTATTGTCCACTCGAGCGTCACCGGCCACGACAAGGAGAATAACTTGATCTTTTAGAGCAAAAGCTAGCGTTTTAGCAATACGACACTCCTCAGTTCCAATGGCTTTAGCAGCCTCAGCTACCGTAGCTGAGGATTCTTTTGTTTCTTGTACAATATCTTCCCGGCCAAATTCTTTTTTAAAATATTCTTTCACTCGTTCTACTGACATAGTAATCCTCAACTTTCTTTGATAATAAGGGAGAAACAGTTTATTGCACGAGGAGTTCGCTTGTGAAAACTTACTTGAAAACAAAGCTAACTCCTATCATAAGAATACACCAGTGTTTTATGAATGTAAAAATCATCATAATGTGAGAAGAGATTGGTATGAACAGTAAGAGAAAGTAAAAAGTTATAAGATTTATAAGAGGTAAGGGAACTTTTAATAGCTGAATTAGATAGTTCATATACTAAACCAGATGATAAAGAGTTGGTTTTGAGGAGGATAAACTGTGGAGAAGTTATTTCATGATATCCTGGCAAGGTGTCGACAAGAACAAATAACCGATATTTTAATGAAAGAAGAGCTAGAAATTCATTACCGCTTAGAGGATGAGATTGTTCCTGGGGGAGAAGTGGTTCCAAAAGAATTAATGCAATGGCTATTCACGAGCTTTAATCAAACAGATCGGGTTCGAGAGGGCTCCGAGCGGCTTGATTTTGACTCGGCCTATGATTATAAAGGCCGCTATCGAATCAATCGTTTCACATCAGAAGGGAAGCTTTGTGCTACCATTCGTATCATCAGGGATGGAATTCCTGATTTAAAAAGTTTGGGCGTGAGTGAACAGCTTCCCGATTTAATTTATAAGAATCGAGGGATTAATCTAGTGGTGGGTAAAACAGGCTCGGGAAAAAGTACCACCCTAGCGGCGGTTTTATCCCGACTCCTCGAAGACTGGCCTTGGCACATTATTAGTTTAGAAGATCCTGTGGAATATCATTTGCCAGCAGGTAAGGGACTGGTTACCCAGCGTGAGCTGGGTCGAGACTTTCTAAGTTTTTCTGAAGGTATTAAAAGTGCCCTGCGGCAAAGCCCCGACTTACTCATGATCGGTGAGATAAGGGACCCTAACAGCATGCGCGCCGCTTTAGACGCTGCTGAATCAGGTATTGGTGTCATTGCTACCCTACACTCCTTAGGGGCCTCTACGACCCTGTCACGCATCATGCAGATGTTTCCAGGAACTGAACGCGACTTTGTCCGCTTTCAATTGGGGGAAAACCTAAACTTTATTCAAAGTCAGATCTTAAATAAGACACCAGAGGGATTAAAGTTAGATTATGAGCTATTAATTGGTAGCCCAGCCGTTAAAAACACCATTTTAGAAGGAAACTTCAAGCAATTGTCCAACATGATTTTCCTTGGCCAGCGCCAGGGCATGAAAAATTTTAATTAACGGGGAACTTTTATAACTAAATATCTATAAACAACTCATTTTTGCGGAGTTTCAGTTGTTTATTTTTTCAATGAATGATTAGAACCAATCTGAAAGAGTGTACTGATTTAAAAGAAAATATAGTACAATAAAACCATTAATAATTCTGGAGGTACTAGGATGAGCATTGGTGATCAGTATGAAATTAAAGGTGGAAATTTACCCGTAGTAATCTGCAAACTCAATAAAGGTGAGTCGGTTTTAACAGAGGCCGGCGGAATGAGTTGGCATACCAGTGAAATTAGTGTGAGTACAAAAGGCAAAGGTGGCTTTGGAAAAATGCTGGGTCGGGCTTTTGCTGGTGAAAGTATGTTTCAAAATACTTATACAGCCCATGCAGATAACCAAGAGATCGCCTTTGCATCCAGTTTCCCTGGAGAAATTTTGGATGTAGATATATCTCCTAGCAATGAAATAGTGATTCAAAAGCGAGCCTTTTTAGCATCAGATACCACGGTTTCTTCCGAAGTGTTTTTTCAAAAGAAATTAGGCGCCGGTTTATTTGGTGGGGAAGGCTTTATTATGCTGAAACTATATGGTGAGGGCAAGGCGTTTTTAGAAGTCGACGGAAGCATTCATCAATATGATCTTAAGCCTGGCGAGAAAATAGTCATTGATACAGGGCACTTAGTGGCTATGGATTCTAGCTGCAGCCTGGATATAGAAAAAGCTGGGGATCTTAAAAGCATGTTTCTCGGCGGAGAAGGCTTATTCAACACTGTAATCACTGGACCTGGCAGAATTTATATTCAATCCATGCCACTTGCACGCTTACAAGCCTTAATGAATATTGGAGTCGAAAGCTAAATAGAAAAGTAAATGAAAATTTAAAACAATGAAGATTTATGTTAGGTTGAATTTCTAGCAAGTCAAAAACGAGCCTAGGATTTATTTGAACATTTCCTTAGCAAGAAAAACAAGCTGAAGAAATAAAGGATTTAACTAGAAATGATGCTAAAAAGAGTGATTTCATTAAATAGATACCTAACGGCAGTTAGTTAAAAATAAGATCAAAGAGTTGTTTTGCCCTGAGGCAGGGGGAACAGCTCTTTGATTTTAAGCTGGTAAGTAGATTAGAAAACGATAAGAGATTAGTGGAAAAATCACGGAACATGAAGACGATGAGACCATGGGGGCGGGAAGATAAAAAGACAAGAAAACAAGCTGAATCCATATAAATCCTTACACGAGTTTAAGGGAGTTGTAAAAGCTAAAATTAAAGAGATTATTCCTTTAAAAATAAAAATGGGAAACTTCACTGGGCAGTTTATTTATAATGGGAAGCATGACATGTAATTTAGGACGAATTTGAGCTAAAAAGGGATTATTTGACGATTTGGAGTGTTTTTTTGAAAACAATTCAAAACTTATTGCTCTATTTTGATTTTAACCTTTTCAATCCATGGTAGAACCATGTATAATAGTTTTATCAGTAATAATTTACCCATTTTGGTTTACATATTTATTTATACATCAACCAAATAGAGGAAATTGCATGGAAAAGGGGGAATCTTATGTCAGTGGATCAATTTATAACCGGTCTTGATTTGGGATCGTATTATATTAAGGCTTCCGCGATTACCGGCAGAAATGGTGATATCATCTTTTCTGCCTATGGTGAATCGCAAGGAATAGAAGATGGGGTAGTCACCGATTCGGTAAGATTATTGGCTGCAATTCGTAGCGTGTTGCGTAAGCTGGAAATTAAAACTGGAGTGCCAGTACAAAAAGCGTTTTTAAGTATCGATACGGCTTATACCCGCCAGGAATCCAGTCGTGGATCCGCTGGACTTAGCAAGGGCAGTGTGAGCGAAAAAGACATGCTAAATGCCATCAAAAGCTCTATGCGAATTGCTCGTACCACCGAAGAACAGATTTGTGATGTTTTAATCGACGATTACAAGGTGGATGGAATCGTCTATGCGAATCCAATTAGTGTAGAAGGCAGCTTAATTGATGTATCTAGCCAAACGATTTTGGCCGATAAAAGTCTCATTGGTGGGCAGACTAGAGTGCTTGAAAACGAGCGGATTCAAGTTCTTGGTACCGGTTTATCCGTACATGGCATGGCCAATCTTTTATTAACTCGCAGTCAGCGTTATAATGGTGCTCTACTGATCGACTCCGGTCATCGCAAAACGGATGTAGTAGTTTTAAAGAATAATCGGATTGTTTATTCTGAAACCATTCCCCTGGGCGGCCGTAACATCACCAAAGATCTTTCCATCGTGCTTAAAATCAGCATGAATGAAGCGGAAACGCTAAAAAAAGAATTTGGTGCCGGTGAACTTAGCCCGAGCCACCCCAAATATGATTTAATTTCGCAGGTTGTCGAAGCTAGAGCTGAAGAAATCCTTGATTTAGCAAACAAGGCATTTAAAAACTATGGGCAATGGAGTGAAATTGAGCAAGCTCTCGTCTATGGTGGAGGCCTTTGTGGTTTCCGAACCATTGCAAGCTTTAAAGAAGATGTGTTTGGAATATCCACAAACTACATGACTTCTGATATAATCAAGAGCGACGATATTTTTTCCTTAAATGCCACCGGCGTAGCACATAATATGATTCATGAGCTTCAATCCGTATTAATTGCTGAACTTTGGGAACAACCAAAAGAGGCAGAAGAAGAAGTGGAAATCGGAGGAAACTATTTCTCCGTGTTAGATAAAGTTCGTCAGAAAGCTAGTAAGTCAATGAAAGAGATCATTCAGCTGGATGAGGATGATGAGGACGATCGCAGAGGTCAATCCCGTAAATCCCATGATGATTTTAGACAGAAAGCCAGCGAAAACAGTATTAAAAGTAAACTAAAAAAAATATTCGGAATAGAATAGGGGGACATAGGATGTTAGATTTTGATTTAGAAGTAACAGGGCCAGCCAATATAAAAGTGATCGGATGCGGTGGCGGTGGTAACAACGCTGTAAATCGCATGATTATGGAAGGGCTTGCCAATGTTGATTTTATTGCAGTCAACACAGATAAACAGGCGTTGTCACAATCCAATGCACCACATAAGATTCAGATTGGTGAAAAGCTCACTAAGGGTCTAGGTGCTGGAGCAAATCCAGAAATTGGCCAAAAGGCAGCTGAGGAGTCAAAAGAAGAAATTGAATCCGTACTAGAAGGCGCCGATATGGTATTTATCACCGCCGGTATGGGTGGTGGAACAGGAACGGGAGCAGCTCCTATTGTAGCTGAAATTGCTAAATCCATGGGCATCCTCACCGTTGGTGTTGTAACAAAGCCTTTCCACTTTGAAGGCAAAGCTCGGATGAGAAATGCCGACATTGGAATTGAAAACTTAAAAGGCAAAGTGGACTCATTAGTAACCATCCCCAATGAGCGTTTATTACTCATTGTTGATAAAAAGACAACCTTTAAAGAAGCCTTTAAAAAGGCCGATGAAGTGTTACACCAAGGAGTTCAGGGAATTACAGCTTTAATTACTGAAAATGGACTCATTAACCTTGACTTTAACGACGTTCGTGCCGTTATGCTGAATCGTGGAATTGCTCATATGGGCGTTGGCTACGGTAAGGGTGATAATAAGGCAACGGATGCAGTTAAGTCAGCGATTTCATCCCCACTGTTAGAAACATCCATCAACGGTGCAACCGGAATCCTACTAAATGTAACTGGAGGCGAGGATCTTTCCCTGCTTGAAATCAATGAAGCAGCAGAAGTTATCAAAGAAGCAGCGGATCCAGATGCAAACATCATCTTTGGTGCTGTGATTGATCCAGAACTTAATGATGAAGTTAAAATTACTGTGTTAGCAACGGGCTTTGAGTCCGCCTTTAAAACTCGCAAACCAGCTACACCTGAAAAGAAAGAAGAAGCGGCTGGAGCAAAAAGCTTTGCACCTAAGAGTTTTGATCGGGCTGAAGTGAAAGAAACTAGAGAAGAGCCTAGACGCCAAGACAGCTATCGCATGGAAGAAGACGATGATGACGATGAGCAGATTGAAATCCCGGCATTCTTAAGAAACCGGAGATAATCAATCGCCACAATATAATGGTGGAACAACTGGATTGACCCCATTGATGAGGAGTAAAAAACATGAAATGTCCATATTGCGGCTATCTAGAGAGCAAAGTCATTGATACAAGACCTACCGAAGACGGAACATCAGTTCGTAGACGGCGGGAGTGTATGGAGTGCACCAAACGGTACACCACCTACGAAAAAGTGGAGACCTTGCCTATTTTGGTCATAAAAAAGGACAACTCCAGGGAACCCTTTGACAAGGAAAAGATCATCAGTGGATTGGTTCGAGCTACCCAAAAACGCCCCGTCTCCATGCAGCAAATGCAAAATATATCCGATGATATCGAACGAAGCATCTCCAATCGAATGATGACAGAGATTCCTTCCGATGATATTGGCAATATGGTGATGGAACGGCTCAAATCAGTAGACGAAGTGGCCTATGTACGCTTTGCTTCCGTTTATCGTCAATTTAAGGACATCAATACTTTTTTCGAGGAAATTAAAGCCTTGATGGAAAAAGATATGGATCCCCTTTAAAAAAATGGTATTTATACCCCATTCTAAAGTAACTTATTTTAAAAAATGAGATAGAAGCTCAGAGTGCACAAACTATGAAAAAATCAATACCGTGAATACATTCTAGTAGCAAATAAAAACCTCCTGTGATACCTTTAAGTTATGGTCATAGGAGGTTTTTTTATATGGCAGATAAAATTTTAATCATAGATGATGAACCACATATTGTTGAACTCATTCGCTACAATCTGGAAGGAGCTGGTTTTATGACCCTTCAAGCCCTAAATGGCAATGAAGGATTAGCCTTAGCTCAAAGCGAAGTACCGGACCTAGTGTTACTAGACCTCATGCTGCCCGGCATCGATGGCTTAGAAGTTTGTCGACAACTGCGTATGGATGATCGCTTAAAAAGTATCCCCATCATTATGCTGACTGCTAAATCAGCTGAAATAGATAAAATCTTAGGTCTGGAGCTGGGAGCGGATGATTATATCACGAAACCCTTTTCCGTTCGCGAGTTAATTGCTCGGGTAAAAGCCTTGCTTCGACGCACCAACTTTTACGAAGGACCGCAAACCATTCGCTCCTTTGGCGATGTGGAGGTTAATCGGCAAAAACACGAAGTTAAAAAGAAGGGGGAAAAAGTGGAACTCACCCTAAAGGAATTTGAACTCCTAGAAATCCTAATGGAAAACAATAACAAGGTGCTGGCTAGAGAGCTTTTATTAGAAAAAATCTGGGGCTACGAATATGTGGGCGAAACTCGCACTGTAGATGTCCATATCCGCCATTTACGAAGAAAGCTGGAAGACGATGATAAAAATCCACGCTTTATCGAAACGGTACGAGGGATTGGTTATCGCTTTAATGGGAGTCCAGAATGATTAAAAAAAGAATTCAAAAAACTTTTAGTCTCTTATTATTTGTTGTGCTTTTGATCGGCTCTTTAAGCGTGGCTTATTTTAGCGAACAAGAGATGCTCAGCTTAAAAAAAGAAAATGCAAAGCAGCTGGTACGCCTTTTGGCACAAAGCCTTGGTGAAAACCAAGACGTGTTGGAGCTAGAGGAAACGATTCTCCATGAAGAAGGCTATGATCTGTATCTACTAGATTCAACCGGTCTATTGTTAGCGGCGTCCTCGGATGCAGATTTAGAAGCGATCAAAGATCCGAACATCCAGCAGCTGATTGGCAGTCAAAAGCCGTCGGAAGAGGTTTTGGCCTTATCCACCAAGCTAAAAGATGACAAAGTACCCTTAGCCGCTATCAGCACGCTACAATCAGGCCGTCAGATTCTTTTGATTGAGGGAAAGGATGGGGGTGGAGGAAAAGGGTTGGGAATTAGTCAAGCCATGGCAAGACTTGAATTACGGATCACAGAAACCTTAATCCTCTTGCTGGTTCTTGGCTTACTGTTCATCCACTTTATGGCAAAACGCTTGGTGAAGCCCATTGAAGGCCTTAAAGAAGAAACGCAGCGGATTGCAGAAGGGGATTTATCCCACCGTATCCAAAGGACTCAAGCCAAAGAACTGGAAGCCATAGCTCAAGATGTGAATGCAATGGCGGATCAACTGGAAAGCATGAGCTATGACTCCTTAAGTAACCAAACTCAACTTCAAGCTATCTTAGCCTCCATGAATTCAGGGGTGATCGCCGTTGATTCCGATAACAGAATCCTGATTTTTAATGCCTTTGCTCGAAAAATCTTTGGAATTCTCACAGAACCCATTGGCAAAGACATTAATGATGTGATTCGCCGCGACGATGCGGAAAAGATCATGAGAAAGTCCACTGAATTCCAAGAACTTAGTTTGCGCCATGCGACAAATCCAGTGGTTCGCTTCAAAACCACGGAACTTGTCACCAATCGCCGATTAAATAAAGGAAAGGTGACTGTGATCCAAGACGTTACCGATTTAAAGCGCCTAGAACAGATGCGCAGTCAGTTTGTGGCCAATGTGTCCCATGAACTTAAAACCTCTCTAACCTCCATCACAGGCTTTGCCGAGACCCTGCGTAATGTGGAGGATGCCGCCACTCGAGATAAGTTTTTAGATATTATTGATGCGGAAGCTCAGCGACTCCAACGACTGATTGAAGATATTTTATCCTTGTCCTCCATTGAAAGTCATGAAGCTCAACCCACCGAACTTATCGATGCTGTAGAGGCCACCTCAGATGCCCTTCGACTATTAGAGGTGCAAGCTCAAAGTAAAAATGTGCGTTTATCCTTAACGGTGAAGGGAGACCCTATTATTATTGGGGAAACTGAAATGTATCGCGAACTGATTATTAACCTAGTGGACAATGCCATCAAGTATACAGAACCCCAGGGTAAGGTGAAAATTCGCCTAGAAGAACAAAAGAGTGATATTTTAATAACCGTACAAGATACTGGAGTCGGGATTCCTCAAGAGCATCTATCACGTTTATTTGAACGATTTTATCGAGTGGATATTTCCCGTGACCGAGCCAAGGGTGGAACCGGCCTAGGACTTGCCATTGTAAAACACATCACCTTGGCCTTTGGCGGCAGTATTACAGTGGATTCAAAAGAAGGCAAGGGAACCCGATTTAACGTTCGCCTACCAGCTCACCGAAACCTCAACCAAGCCGTCTCAACAAAAACTCAAACCATAAAGTTTAATGATTAAGGCAATAAATTGGTGATTGGAAGATCACAAAGGAAAGACCCTTTTTAGAAAGCGCTTGGATGGGTGGATCCTTTCGGTATATCCCTTTCAATTTCATGATTTTTATATGCGATTTCTAATATGTGAT
>JAAZGI010000326.1 GCA_012511315.1 Clostridium sp. | reverse complement strand
CTATGACAACGGATGTTGTATCAGCACTGACCACTGAAGGAGAGATTGTTTACTTGGGAACCCAAGCCAATACCTTCTCTAATCCTCCAGAGGGCAAGTTTACAGATATTACCGCAACATCTAAAGCATTTATCGCAATTCGTAAAGATGGCGAAGTGGTAGACTGGGGTAACTTAAGTTACCGTAGAGGACAGGAAATTCCTGAATTTGAGGCTAAACCTGTTGCTTTATCCGGTGGACTTTACCATGTAACTGCATTACTGGAAGACGGAAGCATTACAGGTTGGGGTGAAAATCTACTAAGACAGTTGAATTATCCTTCATCACTTAATAATGTAACATCCATAGACTCTGGATTTTACCAGAACTATTACCAAACAGAAGACGGTACTCTAAACTCCTTTGGACTTAAAGGATATCGTTTAGGAACCGATGAGTTTGGTAGAGATGTCTTGACGCGGATTATCAACGGTGGTCGTTTATCATTGACAATCGGTATCTTGGCTGTTATTATTTCAACATTTATCGGAATGACCCTTGGTGGTATTTCCGGTTACTTTGGTGGAAAAGTTGATATGTTGATTCAGAGATTCTCTGAGATCGTAGCTTCCTTCCCATTCTTACCGACGGTAATTCTTCTAAACTCCATTTGGGGTAATAAGTTTACATCAACTCAGAGAGTTTATCTGATAATGGTGTTGCTCGGATTACTTGGATGGGTTGGTTTGATGAGACTGGTTCGTGCGCAAGTTCTTTCACTTCGTGAGCAGGAATTTGTTACAGCGGCTAGAGCATTAGGTATTAAAGAAATGGGGATTGTATTCCAACATATTATTCCTAATGTTATTTCAGTTATCATAGTATCTGCGACATTGAACTTCGCTGGATATTTACTATACGAAGCAACCTTGTCCTTCCTAGGCTTTGGTGTTCAACCGCCGCAGCCGACCTGGGGTAACATGCTCTTCGGTGCCAATAACTCCACGGTCATTCAGAATTTCTGGTGGAGATGGGTGTTCCCTGCATTGATCCTTTCCATCTGTATCATTTGCATTAACCTTATCGGTACTGGCCTCGACGACGCCATTGACCCGAAATCCCAGGATAGATAGAAAGGAGATAATAGGATATGCCATTATTAGATATAAAACATCTGCATACATTTTTTACGACAAAACGAGGAACTGTAAAAGCAGTTAATGATGTTACTTACTCCGTAGAACCAGGTAAAACACTTGGTATCGTTGGAGAGTCAGGTTCCGGTAAATCTGTATCTGTTATGAGCGTTATTCGTCTTTTGGACGGAAATGGCTATATTGATTCAGGTGAGGTTACCTTTGAAGGAAAAGATATGATCAACCTTCCTTTGAAAGAAATTGAAGAAATCCGTGGAAATGATATTTCAGTCATTTTCCAGGAACCGATGACATCATTAAACCCTGTATTTACAGTGGAAAGACAGATTTCAGAGCCTTTGATTGTTCACCAGAATATGAGCAAGAAAGAAGCAGCTAAGAAAACTGTTGAAATGTTAAATCAGGTTCGTATTCCGAATCCTGCTAAAGTTACCAAGCAATATCCTCATCAGCTATCAGGTGGTATGAGACAGCGTGTAATGATTGCTATGGCTCTTGCTTGTGAGCCTAAGCTACTTATCGCTGATGAGCCAACTACAGCTCTTGACGTTACGATTCAGGCTCAGATCTTGAAGCTGATGAATGACTTGAAGGAAAAGAAAGGTACATCCATTCTCTTTGTAACCCATGATTTAGCGGTTATTAATGAAATGGCAGATGACGTTGTTGTTATGTACTGCGGCCAGGTCGTGGAAAAAGCGCCTGTACGTATGATTTTCGATGATTCAATTACTAAATACAGACACCCCTATACAGAAGGTTTACTGTTCTCCATTCCACGGTTGGACACACCAGTTGATTCAAGGCTTGAGCCAATCCCTGGATCTGTTCCACATCCGCTGAACTTACCTAAGGGCTGTAAATTCGCTCCCCGCTGTAAGTTTGCCACGGAGAAGTGTCATAATGAAGAACCAGAACTTCTCACATTAGAAAATGAGCATGAAGTTAGATGCTTCTATCCGGAAAAGGGGGTACGTTCAGGTGGACAAAATGTCAAATAATAAAAAAGGAAAATTAAATAACACTATTTCACAGGCTAAGCCTGTTGATGCACCAGTTGATGCAAAAACTAAAGAAAAGAAAGTTCTTTTCCGTTTGATTGACTTCACAAAGCATTTCCCTTTAAAGAAAACATCTGTTTTCCAAAAGGAAGGTCTTAGTGTACAAGCCAACGATGGTATAGACCTTGAAATCTATGAAGGAGAAACTCTTGGATTAGTTGGGGAGTCAGGTTGTGGAAAGTCTACACTTGGAAGAACACTACTTCAGTTGTATCCTCTAACTAGAGGTCAGATTCTCTACTATGGTGATGAAGATTACCCAGAAGGGATTGATATTTCAAAACTCAATGCAGAGCAAATGAGAAAGTATCGGAAAGATCTGCAAATTATATTTCAGGACCCTTACTCCTCCTTGAACCCAAGAATGACAGTTGGTCAGATTATTTCTGAAGGCCTTCGAGCCAACAAAATGATCAAGAAAAATGACGCAAAGAGTCAGGAATACATCTTGGATATCATGGATAAATGTGGACTGGCACCTTACTTCCTACACCGTTACCCACATCAATTCTCCGGTGGACAACGTCAGCGTATTGGAATTGCTCGAGCCGTTGCACTAAATCCTAAGTTTATCGTTGCTGATGAACCGGTTTCTGCACTTGATGTTTCGATTCAGTCTCAGGTTATTAACCTCATGCTGACTCTAAAGGAAGAGCAGAACCTGACCTATCTCTTTATTTCACATGACCTGTCTGTTATTAAATACATTTCCGACCGCGTTGGAGTTATGTATCTTGGTAACTTAGTGGAATTGTCTGAAACAAAGGAACTTTTTGAAAACCGCCTCCATCCTTATACAGAAGCCCTTCTCTCGGCGATTCCGACAACGGATTTAAGAGAAAAGGTTGAAATTAAGGTCTTGGAAGGGGATATTCCTTCTCCGATTAATCCACCATCAGGTTGTAAATTCCATACCAGATGTCCATTTGCCCAGGAACGTTGCACCACAGAAATTCCAATATTGCGTGAAGCACGTCCTGGTCATATGGTTGCTTGCCACTTCCCATTGTTTAGCAAGGAAGATCGCGGAAAAACCATTGAAATGGGCCTGAAGGAATCAGTCGAAGAATAAACTTCTTCTTGGAGAAACATGTTTAAGAAAAAAATTGACAGAGCTTTTGATGCCGTTCGAGATCAAGATGAACCTTTTGATGAAGAGCAGTACCGAAATAACATACAAATGGAAATGGAACAAGGTGATTTACTAGCCTTAATCCTAGGAGCTTATCGCTTCTTTCTTCCTCTGTTTATCGGGATTATTCTCATCATTGTACTTTTGATAACAGTCGGATCATAAAAGTAGACAGCAGACGATTTCGTCTGCTGTCTTTTAATGCAAGTATCCAGTATTCATAGTATAATATAGTTATGAAGAGGAGGTGACATAAATGGAATGTTTATTTTGTAGCATTGCTGCTGGAGAAATCCCATCGGAAATATTTCATGAGGATGAGTTCTGCGTGGCTTTTAATGATATTAACCCCCAAGGACCTGTCCACTTTCTAGTCATTCCCAAAAAACATATTTCATCCATCGCTGATATTACAGAGGTTGATCAAGAGATTTTAGGTCATATGTTAAAAGTCATTGCGATTTTAGCCAATGATAAAGGGTTGAATGAAAATGGATATCGTGTCGTATCCAATGTGGGAAAAGATGGGCAACAAACGGTACCACATTTACATTTTCATGTAATTGGTGGACGTAGTATGACTTGGCCGCCAGGTTAAGTATTGACGAATGAATAGGAATAAGGTATAATTATTGATGTGTTAATTTGCCCCGCAGGGCTTAAATTTTAAAGATTTTTTGCTAGCGGAGGGAGGGATAAATATTGTCAGAAATTAAGGTTGGAGAGAACGAGACGTTAGAGTCAGCTCTTAGAAGATTTAAAAAGAAATGTGCCAGAGCCGGAGTTCTTAGTGAGGCCAGGAAAAGGGAGCACTATGAAAAACCGAGCGTAAAGAAGAAGAAGAAGTCAGAAGCTGCCAGAAAAAGAAAGTTCAAGTAACTTTGAGGTAGTGAGATGACGATAAAAGAAAGACTCCAACAGGACTGGATTCAGGCCATGAAGGAGAGAAACAAAGATCTGAGTAGTATTTTGAACATGGCTAAAGCTGCTATTTTGCATATGGAAAAGACCGATAACCGCAAGGTGGACGATTCCCAAGCCCTTGAAATATTAGCCAGAGAAATCAAGCAGCGGCGCGAAGCTCTAAGTGAATTCCAACGGGGTAACCGTGAGGATTTAGTTAAACAAACAAACTATGAAATTGAAATCTTGCTTGGCTATATGCCAGAACAACTTTCAGAAGAAGAGATTGTTGAGTTAATTGTAGAGCAAGCAACGCTTTTGGGCGCAAATAACATAAAAGACATGGGTAAACTCATGAAGGCCATTCGGCCTTTAACCGTTGGCAAAGCTGACGGCAAACAAGTGAGTGAACTTGTCAAAAAGTATTTAAGTAAAACAAAGTAGGCTTATCCCGAACAAGGGTAAGCCTTTTTTGACTTTTTACTATTATTTAACACAAGAAGATTTAATCATGGATTAAATTATAGTAAAAACTAATGGTTTAAACGGGTCACTTAATGAAGTTAGAGCTTTAAGAATAAACTCATTAGAAATCTTAGGTTGAACACCTAAAGAAGCAGCAAGGTGCAGACTCTTATGGGTGTGGTTCCTTCTTCTTTCGTGTATTATATAGATAACCCAATGAAGTGGCAGAAATTAATAAAAGGTTAATAGGGAGGCTTTGCATGCTCAATTTAGAAAATAGCCAGACTGCAATAAATTTGGAAGAAACCACTTTAATAAAACTAAATGAGGCTTTAGAAGTTGTTATGCATGGTGAAGGTGTGATGTTTGAGCCGGAGGTAAGTCTTTACTTAGTTGATGATGACGAAATAAAAGGCATTAACAAATTTTATCGTGGCTTGGATTCTGTGACCGATGTGTTATCTTTTCCGTCATTGGAGTTTGAATCAGGAAAAGTTTTTTCGGAATGTTATTATAAAAATAATTTATTACCTCATATGTTTAATGATGAGCGATTGCTTTTGGGAGATGTTATGATTTCAGGACAACGTGCAGATCAACAAGCTTTTGATTTTGGGCACAGTCTTGAACGAGAAATGGTATTTTTGTTTGTTCATTCGTTGTTACATCTTTTAGGTTATGATCATATGGAAGATAGTGACCGGCGTCGAATGACTGCCCGGGAACGTCATTATATGGATTGTTTAGGAGTTGATCGATCGTGAAGCGTGGTGTTACAGACAGTTTTAATGATGCTATTAATGGACTGATTTACGCGGTTAGAACTCAGCGCAATATGCGCATTCACGTTCTTTCTGCAATCGCTGTATTGTTTGCTTCTTTAATATTTCAAGTGTCAAAGGTTGAGATTCTAATTCTTTTAATTGCCATAACCTTGGTTGTGGCCTCAGAACTCATCAACACAGCCTTAGAGTCCGCTGTCGATGCAACAACCAACTATTACCACCCTTTGGTTAAAGTGGCTAAAAATACAGCTGCAGCGGCCGTATTGGTTACTGCCATTAATGCCGTTATTGTTGGGATTCTTATTTTCTGGACTCCCATCACTAAATTCACCTATAGCAGCATTGTTTTAGTTAAGTCGTCCAGCCCTTACTTTGCCTTCGCTATTTTAGGCATTGTAACCTTTATGGTTTTGTACATTAAAGCGTATTTAGGTGAAGGAACGCCGCTAAGAGGGGGTATGCCATCGGGACATACAGCCATAGCCTTTGCTTTGGCTACTATGATGAGCTTTATCACGGTGAATCCAATTGTGGTGACTTTATCATTTATAATGGCGCTCATTGTGGCGCAAAGCCGTATTGATACTAAGGTTCATACTCTTTGGGAGGTTGTTGCTGGAGCTCTTTTAGGTTTTGCAACGACAATCATTATCTTTCGCGCCTTTGGCTATTAAGACATCTCGCCGTATTGATTTTCGGCTGCGGTTTTAAGCTAATAAGTTATTCAGGTATAAAGAAAGCCTTCAAGTGCCTAAATGAGACTCGGAGGGAATTATTGCGATAGATTGAATTATTTTGCAAACCTATTTGGCTTAAAAAGGCTGAAAAAATATTAAATCGGCTCTGAGCCTTTTAGAATTGGTTGTAGGTATAAAAAGCACCACTATGTGGTAAGGTAGTTTGAACTTGTATCTAACAAGTTCAAAGAGAGCCTTATGCTTGAAAGTTAGTAGAAATTAGTCATTAACACAAGAATATCAAGTAACTCAGCAAGTAAATATAGAGAATATATGCATCGAATAATTAAATAAAGAGAATAGCAAGTTCTTATAGGAATATAATATAGAGCTTTGTGTAGATAGGATGAAAATTAGTTGTAAAACTTTCTGTTTAGCTAAGAACCGAAGTTTAGATCTTTGATATTATAGGTTTTAAGAGAAGTATTTTAAAACTTATTCAAAGAGAACCATATAGATTAGAGAGAACCATTTAGATTGGAGGAAAAATTTTGTTTAAATCAGGTTACGTTACGATTATTGGACGCCCCAATGTGGGCAAATCAACGCTTTTAAATAGTTTGATGAATGAGAAGGTGGCTATTGTGTCGTCAAAGCCACAGACAACTCGGACCAACTTACAGGCCATTTATAATGATGATGAGACTCAAATTATTTTTGTTGATACCCCGGGAATGCATAAGCCGCGGCATAAGCTCGGTGAATATATGGTGAATCGGGCGACGGATTCTACCAATGATGTTGATATCATCTTATTCTTGACAGATTCCGATGAGCCGGGCCCAGGGGATGAGTTTATTATTAATATGATCAAGGACCGGTCGGCTAAGAAATTCTTTGTAATCAACAAAATGGATGAGAAAAAGCCGGAAGATGTTGCTAAAATCTTGCAGGCTTATGAAAAGTTGGCCGATTTTGATGAAATGATCCCAATCAGCGCTCTACGTGGCAAGAACGTGGATATTTTAATGGATTTAATGAAAAAGTACCTTCCGGAGGGGCCGGCTTATTATCCAACGGATATGTTGGCAGATGTCCAGGAACGCTTTATTGTAGCTGAGGCCGTTCGGGAAAAGGCTTTACGCTTATTGAATGAAGAAGTTCCTCATGGGATAGCTGTTAATGTTTTATCCATGAAAGAACGAGAAGATGGCACCTTGGATATTCAAGTTGATATTATTACAGAGAAAGAATCCCACAAGCCAATTATAATTGGTAAAGGTGGGCAAACCCTCAAAAAGATTGGCATGTATGCTCGTCTAGATTTGGAACATTTCTTCCGAACGAAAGTTAATTTGAAGGCCTATGTAAAAGTTCGGAAGGATTGGCGTGATAACCCGAATTATCTTTCAGAATACGGCTACCGAAAGAAAAAATAACATGGCATTAATTAAAACACGGGGAGTTATTTTAAAAGTCAGGGACTTTAAAGAACGAGATAAGCTGCTCTATATGTTTACCTTGGAACAAGGTAAGGTAACGGCCATTGCTAAAGGCGTTCGTTCAGCCAAAGGTAGGTTTCAGGCTGCGGCTCAACCTATGATGCTTTGTGACTTTGTGCTATTTGAAGGGAAAAACATTCATTCCCTCAATGAAGTGTCAGTGGTTCATGGCTTTCCTCACATAAAAACTGATTTTGATCGAATTACTTATGGAAGTTATTTTTTAGAATTGGCAGACATTGCCATGGCGGATAAAGAAATAAATCAAAGCTATTTTCTTGATTTGGTGAAATCTCTCTATCTATTGGATCAACCGGGAATTCAGGTGGAACAATTGGCGCGAGCCTTTGAAATGAAAACCCTGGTGAGAACAGGCAATCTACCTGATCCTGCCTTAGCTGAGGGAATGACAGAATCGGCACGACACATGGTTCGTATTATGCTGAATAAGCCCATCGAAGAAGCCTTGCAGCTTTTGGTTAGCCAAGCAGATTTAAAAAGCATTGCGGAACTAACGGATGGAATACTAAAAGAGTGTTTTCAACGTCGGCCTAAAAGTCTTGCAATATTAAACGGAACTTACTAACTGCAATTAATGGGAGAAAGATAATGAACCATAGGGGATTCAATCGAAAGAGCAAGGAAGTGGATAAGGGCGTATTTGTGACCTGGGAACAGGCGGAAGACATCATGGCAGGAGATGATTCAAAGGTTGTGGTTGCACTAACAGATCCTGATGAGGGTGACCAATTTAGTTTTAGAGAACGTCTTTTCAATGCCAAAGAAAATTTTTTTATTCCCAAAGTAGAGCTTCGACACAAACGCCGTTCTCTCTTAAAAGTACCAGCACCTTTAGCATTAGGAGCTGTTTTGATATCGCTAAAAAAACCTAAATTGCTCCTTTTAGCGATGACAGGTATTTTACTATCTGGTGCTGATGTAACGTTGGAATGTCGTAACCGCGATTTTAGTCTTCATGATGCAGTGTTTACCAAGTCACGTAAAGCTGCCAAGAACATTCACGAAATGAGAGATCGAATGGATAATCGTTTTCATGACATCGGGGATCAGTCTTTTCATAGAGATTCGAAATCTAAAGGCGATCGCTATTTTACAATTAAATTGTAGTAGCAAAATAAAAAATGGTTTAAAGGTTGGCCCAGAACAAGACAAGAGGTATGGTTCTGGACCGGCCTTTTGGGGCTCATTGCATGGGCAGTGAATCGAGAGTGTTTAATGGCTCCCGTTTAAGAATAATTTTCACAAGATTATATTGATTTTAAACTTAGGTTTAGCTTAGACGAAACCACAAAATCTGAAGTTGTCAAAGGAAACAAAGGAAACAAAGGAAACAAAGGAAACAAAGGAAGTTTCCTCGGGTAGACAGGTCTAATCAAGGATAATGGGATTTCATCCGTTAATAAATATTAAACAAGCTAAATTACAGCCAAAATCATGGTATAATTTAATGTAATTGTGGGTCTTAGGGTCCGCTTGAAACTACTATAAGCTCTAAATTTGAAAAAGATAAGAGAGGTAAGATGATGGATAAACAGAAATTTGTATACCTTTTTACCGAAGGTAACGCTAAAATGAAAAACCTACTCGGTGGAAAAGGGGCCAACCTGGCAGAGATGACTGGGCTTGGTATTCCAATCCCGCAGGGGTTCACAGTCACCACAGAAGCTTGCTTGAAATATTATGATGAGGGTAAAGTGTTATCTGATGGGATAAAAGAAGAAATCAAGACAGCAATGGAAAACTTGGAACAAGTGACAGGGAAAAAATTTGGTGGCAGTGAAAACCCACTATTAGTTTCTGTTCGTTCCGGCGCAAGAGCCTCCATGCCAGGGATGATGGATACCATCTTAAACCTAGGACTGAATGATGAAACCGTTGAGGTATTGGCCAAAGAAACTGAAAATGATCGATTTGCATTTGACTCCTACCGTCGTTTTATTATGATGTTCTCTGATGTAGTGCTTGAATTAGAAAAACAAAAATTTGAAGACATCATGGATGAGATGAAGGAAGCGAAAGGAATCGAGCTTGATACCGATCTGACAGCTGAAGATTTGCGAGAGTTGGTTAGACAATTTAAAGCCTTCTTCTTAAAAGAAAAAGGCCATGAGTTCCCACAGGATCCAGTTGATCAGCTAATGGAGTCAGTTACTGCCGTATTCCGTTCATGGGATAACCCACGGGCTAACGTCTATAGACGCTTGAACAATATCCCTTATTCATGGGGAACAGCTGTTAATGTACAAGCCATGGTATTTGGAAACAAAGGCGAAACATCTGGAACGGGTGTTGCTTTCTCAAGAAACCCCTCCACCGGTGAACACAAGATTTTTGCAGAGTATCTGATGAATGCTCAGGGTGAGGACGTGGTAGCTGGAATACGGACACCAAATCCAATCGAAGAGTTGGAAGACCGGATGCCTGAAGTGTATAAAGAATTTGTGGAAATTGTTGAAAAACTAGAAAAACATTATCACAATATGCAAGATATGGAATTCACTATTGAAGATGGGAAACTGTACTTCCTTCAAACTAGAAATGGTAAGAGAACAGCTCAGGCTGCACTGAAAATTGCAGTTGACATGGTTGATGAAGGTCATAACACGAAAGAAGAAGCGTTATTAATGGTAGAGCCAGATCAACTGGATACTCTGCTTCATCCTGCCTTCGATCAAGAAGCAATGAGCGAGGTTGAACCAGTTGCAAAGGGACTGCCAGCTTCACCAGGAGCTGCCACCGGTAAGATTGCATTTACTGCAGCGGAGGCAAAAGAGCGTCATGAGAAAGGCGAGAAAGTCATCTTAGTTCGCTTGGAAACCTCACCTGAAGATATTGAAGGTATGATTGCCGCTGAAGGAATACTCACCGTACGGGGTGGAATGACATCCCATGCCGCTGTTGTTGCTAGAGGCATGGGCAAGTGTTGTGTAGCTGGCTGTGGTTCTTTAGTGGTTAATGAAAAAGAACGCACTGTTAAAGCAAATGGGAAGATTTACACTGAAAATGACTTCTTCTCTTTGGATGGAACAGCTGGAAATGTTTATGGTGAAGAAATTCCAACCGTGGACCCTGAAATTTCCGGTGACTTTGAAGTCTTCATGTCTTGGGCCGATGAAGTTCGAGTGTTGGGTGTTCGGACCAATGCTGATACACCAGAAGACACCAATCATGCCATTGGATTTGGTGCTGAAGGAATTGGCTTAACGCGTACTGAGCATATGTTCTTTGCCGAAGACCGTATTCCTGCTATGCGCGAAATGATTGTCTCACGGACTGTGGAAGCTCGAAAGAAAGCTTTAGAAAAAATTCTGCCCATGCAGAAAGCTGACTTTAAGGGGATTTACGAAGCATTGGAAGGCCGTCCGGCTACCATCCGTTTCTTGGATCCACCTCTACATGAATTCCTGCCAACCCACGAAGAAGACATCGTTGCTTTGGCCAAGGAAATGAACTTGGACTTGCAAGAACTCAAGGATATTATTGCATCACTCCACGAGTACAACCCTATGATGGGTCATAGAGGTTGCCGCTTGGCAGTTACCTACCCTGAAATTGCAGAAATGCAGACTCGAGCCATTATCGAGGCTGCCCTTGAAGTTCGCAGGGAGAAAGGCTATGATTTTGTCCCAGAGCTCATGATCCCTCTAGTTGGTGATGTCAAGGAAATGAAATATGTTAAAGACATCGTTGTCAAGACAGCGGATGCTATCATCAAGGAATCTGGCGATGAAATGAAATACATGGTTGGTACTATGATTGAGATTCCAAGAGCTTGTATTACGGCAGATGAAATTGCCCTAGAGGCAGAGTTCTTCTCCTTTGGAACCAACGACTTGACTCAAATGGGCTTCGGCTTCTCAAGAGATGATGCTGGAAACTTCTTGGATGATTATTATAAGAAGAGAATCTACGAAAATGATCCATTCCAACGAGTTGACCAAAAAGGCATTGGCCGTTTAGTTGAGATGGCTGTAGAATTGGGTAGAAAAGCTCGTCCTGACATTAAATTAGGCGTGTGCGGAGAACATGGCGGAGATCCTTCTTCTGTTGAATTCTTCCATAAGACTGGCTTAGATTATGTATCCTGTTCACCATTTAGAGTGCCATTGGCAAGATTAGCTGCTGCTCAGGCACAAATTAAATTCCCGAGAGAAAACAAGTAATTAAATGATGATCTAATAGGCAATAGATCCTTGGATGGGTTTATTGGAATCATGAGAGAACCGCAAAGGATCCAGACGTGGATCTTTTAGCGGTTCTTTTTTAAAAGATTTTAAAAAGATGGGATAAAGAAGAATTTGTTTTATAATGATAGCAACTATAATTAGATTCTAGCTAGAAAGCATCCTTTCACAGTGATGGAAGGATTTTTAAAAATAAGGTTTTAAAAGTAAGGAGACGTCATGAGGCGATTCAATCGATATCACCAAGG
>JAAZGI010000325.1 GCA_012511315.1 Clostridium sp. | reverse complement strand
AGTGTTCAAGAATGTTTTTAAGGTAGAAGTAATGTTTAAATATAAGAACTTTTTTTGTTCGTTCCTGAAACCGCTTCCTGCTTTAGTTTTTGATTAATTGAATCGGAAACCAAAGTGTTTGCTGATGTTGTTTTCATAATTAGAAAACGTTTCAATGATTGCCACCAATTCACTTTTCATCGAATGAGCTCAATCTTATAATAATTTCACTACAAATTCGATGGTTGCCGTCACTTTAAAATACTCAACTAACTTTAACAAGGAGTCATAATGGAGAGTAAATTTTTAAAACGAATTTTATCGACAGTCTTAGCCTTAAGCATCGTGGTACCTGGGGGTGTCTTGACAGCTAAAGCAGAGACTAACAAAAATGCAGACCCAGCTGATGTTTCACAGTATGTTACAGAACGCGCAAAAAACTTAATTGAAGCAAAAACAGACAAATTGAAAAAAGCTGATGCTGAGCAAGAGACAGTTGACCAAAACAAGATTGTCCGAGTAATCGTTGAATTTAACACAGAACCTAACCAGGTTGCCCTCTCAAGAAAGGGTACAGGAACACTAACGAAAATTAAGAGTGAGCAAGCGGCATTTTTTACTGAAATTAACCGTACTGGCATCGAGCTAACGAAGCTCAACAACTTTAAAGAAGTTTTTAATGGCGTTAGTGCAAAAATTAGACTTAATGATATGGCAGCAATCAAAAAGATGGCTGGTGTAAAAAATGTGTATATTTCTCAAGAGTACGAAAGACCGGAACCCTTGATGACTGAATCAGTTGGAACGATCGAAGCTCCCTTTGCATGGGACCTTGATTATAAAGGGGAAGGCTTTGTAGTAGGTGTAATTGACTCAGGATTCGATACAACCCATAAAGATTTTATTTTAACAAATCCTGAAAACGTTAAAGTTAAAGAACGTAATTTAATCGGTAAAGGATTAAAAGGGAAATATGTTAATGCTAAATTCCCCTATGGATATAACTACTATGATGAGAATCATATCCTTCGTGAAGAAGGACAAAGTCATGGTCAGCACGTAGCTGGAACAGTAGCTGCTAACGGTGACGAAGTCAAAGGTGTAGCACCAGAGGCTCAAATTTTAGCCCTGCGTGTTTTCTCCAACGACCCATTATATGCAACGACCTTTGACGATATCTACCTTGCCGCCATTGAAGATGCAGTTGTTCTTGGAGCAGATGCTGTAAACCTTTCATTAGGTTCACCAGCTGGTTTCTCCAGTTTTATGGAAAGTGCTCTTGATCAGGCCGTTCTAAATGCCAGACAGTCTGGTGTTGTCCTTGCTATGTCAGCTGGTAATGAGCGAAACTTAGTTGAAGGTTGGCCTAAAAACGCAGCGGACTGGATGCCTGACCAAGGTGTGGTTGGAACCCCTGGACTAACTCCAGAGAGTTTTTCAATTGCTGCAACAGAAAAATTACCCTTATTATACTCTGACCAGTATGTTACGTATGTAACTCCAGATGGGCCTGTGAATGCAGATGTTTTAGTGGCATCTTCTAGCCCGGACCCAGTAGATACCTTAGGCTCAGAGCCTTTAGAATTTGTCGATGCAGGTGATGGTTCACCACAATATTTTGATGGAGCAGAAGGCAAAGTAGCCTTTGTTGTTCGAGGTGGAGAAACACCAAACTTTACGGACAAGCTTGCTAATGCAGAAGCAGCTGGAGTGAGTGCTTTAGTTGTTTACAACAACCAAGTTGGCGATAAAGTGAATATGGCTGGCGAACCAACTGTTCCATATATGTTTATGGATCAGGCAGATGGAGAGGCAATTGTAGCTTTACCTGAAGGGGAACGTACCATTAGATTTGGTAGAACTCCAGTTGAAAACCCATCCATTCAAATGGCTCAATTCTCTTCATGGGGATCTACTCCAGATTTGAGACTCAAACCTGAAATTGCAGCTCCTGGTTCTGCAATCTATTCTTTACAGAATGACAATGGATACACATCAATGTCTGGTACATCCATGTCTTCACCTCACGTTGCTGGTGCAGCTGCAGTGGTACGTGACTACATGAGTAAAAACGAACCTTTCAAGAGCATGTCAGAAGGTGAAAAAGCTCGCCTCTCTAAGGTTCTTTTAATGAACTCTGCTTACGTCATGACAAATGATCTGATTGCCCGTTCACCAAGAGTTCAGGGTGCAGGTATGATGGATCTTAAGAATATGATTGAAACTAAAACACTTGCTTATGATCCAACAACAAAAGAAGCTAAGTTGGAACTTAAAGAAGTGACAACGAATGCTTTAGACCTTGACCTTACCGTTGAAAACTTTGGTGATGAAGCTCTAACCTACGTCGCTGAAGTGATTTTAATCACCGATGAGATTGTGGACGGACATTACACGGAACTTTCTAGAAATGTTGAGTTTGAACTTTCTGGAGATACCCAGTTAACAGTTGGAGCGGGAGCTAAAGCATCCATGAAGCTTGACGTTACATTTGATGCTGATGCAATTGCCTCGGAACAGTTCGTTGAAGGCTTTATCGTTTTAACAGATAACATGCAAAGAACCACAACTGTCCCATTTATGGGCTTCTACGGTGATTGGAGTAAACCTCAGATTTTGGATAACTTTGCATCCGATGTCTTTGATTTAGGTGTCCTTGATCTCGGCATGGACCCAGACGGACCTTCCTTCTTCCAAGCATCTAGCATGTTAACCTATGCTTTTGATTCGGAAGGGGCAACAGGTTTATATTTCGTTGATAATGCAACGGATGGCCCCCTTTGGATGAACCCAGGAAATCCACTTTCAATGTATCTTGGAACAAACAACTTGATCCCAAGATTATCTTTATTGAGAAATGCAGAGGAATTAAAATTCTCCATCTTAGATGATCATAAAGAAAGTATCTTTACGATTGGTACCTCAGAGGGTCATCGTAAGGTTAATCGTCTAGACAGGACTGATCCGATGAAATTTGTTCCTGAAGGAGAATGGTT
>JAAZGI010000048.1 GCA_012511315.1 Clostridium sp. | reverse complement strand
CGGTCATTGAATGTCAGAAGTTCCAATGAACATACGCTGGTATCGACAGAAGGGATGGTCAGGAGGATGGCCGGCAGCTTGACGTCCTTGGACGAGAAATTGCCAAGCTCCATGGTGGTCAGGTTAAATTCCGGGAGTGCGTCGCCGACTTTCAATTCTGATCCGATCAAAGTGACTTCTTTTCCGCCAAATGTGATTTTCATAAAATTTACACCTCTTATATTGTATTAAAGTTTTAGTTACCTTTTCCAGTTGTTGTAATAGTATTCCTTATTATTTCAGTGGTTTAGATATCTAGTTTAATGGTAAATTTATCTACCATACCAATGGGGCGCCAAGATAACTTAGCCTTGCGCAACCCTTCAACCCCCATATCTTGTTCTCGATTAACGATTTCGGCATTAGGGTGTAGGATTCTTTGGCTTTCTGAATTAATAAAGCTATAAAGGCCGGGAATGTCATCATTTGCTTTTTCAACATGCACCAAAACGTTATTATTTGGCATATCTTCTGTAATAGTAAAAGCTTGACAAACTCCATCGATAAAAATGGCTAAGCCTTTTACGGGCAGGAGGTCCCAATGCTTAAATAAAAGTTCGAGTCCAACGATTTCATCCAGGGTATATTTTGATTCTTTGCCTTCCAACCATCGTTTGGCAAGAACAAGAGCCCCTTTCATATTTTCTTTCAAGGGTCGAATTTCATATATTTGATTTTTAACAAATCGATTGTAATGATTTCGTTTGCCGTGCATTTTTTTCCCTGATAGTGTGCGTAGGCTTTTTCCAGTATAAAGATACTCTGAATTGTCGCGATCCTCTTCAACTGAGAAGGGAATTTGATGTCGCTTTAGTTGATCAATCATCCACTGTTCAGCATCTATAATTTGACAAGGGTGTCCTTGAGCGTGAGCCATGCGTTTCATTTCAGAAACTGCAGTGACAATATCCTCATCTTTTTTTGTAAAGGGAGGTAAAAAGCCCAAAATAGGCGGCTCCGTCCTTCTTAAATAAACGATATTTTCAGTTTCACAGATTTCTAGGCCTATGGAATCTTTCCACATATATTGTGCAGCGAAATTCTGCACCGAGGAAATGGGGTTCCCAAGATGTCTGTATTGATTAAATACGGCCTGATGCTTCAGGTCCAGTTTTTCAAAGTCCAATGTATCACTCCTCTGATATTCATTATATTGCGTCTCTAGGTACCTAAGGTTAAAAAGACATATTTTTAACAAATTGGCTATGGATCATTTACTTATAGAAAGCACAAAGTTTGAGTTTCTAGCAAAAGATTAAGTGCCAGTCTAAAATTATGAATTGATAATACAGAAAAATATTTGTTTATTTTCAGAGAGGTTTTGTCACACCCACAGGGTACCCTATTGATGTTACTCGTGATTTATTAAAATGCAATAAGAATAGCTTAAGTAAAAATACTAATTAATTATTAATTAAACACTAATAAAAGACTAATAAAAGACTAAATAAATAGGCCGTATAAAAAGGCCTAACAGAAAGAGTCGTATGCTTTGTGGGAGAAAAATGTACCTTTTCAACGTTAGGAATTGGTATACTGAGTACTATAAATAAGAATTTCTGATCCATAATACCACTAGCAAAAAAGATGATAGCTGATCAAAATGGGTTTTATATGTTTGGGTTTAGGTGTTTTTAAATTGAGTTTCATCCTTTTACAAAGCTAGATTGTTGGATTGACATGAATGATAAAACGCTAGACTTTCTAGACTTTAAGGTAAGTACAGGTCAACAAAGGAGTAAATAATGGATGATCAAACCACGGTGACCCAACTAAAAGAGTGGGCCAATGAATTTGTAGAGGAACGGAATTGGTATCAATACCATACGCCAAAAAATCTTGCCATGTCTGTAGCGATTGAGGCGGCAGAATTAATGGAGATTTTCCAGTGGAAAACAGCAGAGGAATCTTTACTCATTGGACAAAATCCAGACACATTAGAGCACATCGGCGAAGAGATTTCTGATATATTGGCCTACTTATTAAATATGGCAAACACTTTAGAGATTGATTTGTCTTCAAGTTTTCAAAAGAAAATGATTAAAAACGGGCAGAAATATCCTGTTGGAGCTGAAACTAAATTTTAATGGACGAAAAGGGCTTGTGAGACAATAAATTGATTTACTGCATTGTTTTTCTAGATGGTTGTATTTAATTAATT
>JAAZGI010000324.1 GCA_012511315.1 Clostridium sp. | reverse complement strand
CCTGAGTTTCTCAAATAAAAATGTGAAAAAAGCCCCAACACCTTGAATCAAAGGTGTTTGAGGGCTTTAATAAAGTAAAATTTATGTGGTATACCAACCTTTAGAAAATTTGTTTAGCTCTTCATATCTTACTATCCCTTTATCCCATTCAAGTCCTAATAGTTCAAGGATCCTTTTTAATTCATCATTTGCTTGTACGCGATAGAATCCTGTCGTTAATTCATTGGCCCGAGCACTCTGTAAGGCCTCAATTAAACGTCCTGGACTAAACTCCCAATTGGTTTTGTTTTGCAGGATACGCAGCAGCAGTAGGGCCAAAAAACATGTGAGAAAGTGGGCCTCAATGTGGTCTGCTATGCGTACATAGATGGGTTTTGATTTAATGTTTGATTTGGTAATCTTGAAGCAATCTTCAATCTTATAGAGTTCTGCGTATCGCTCCATCATCTCCTCACTGCTCATGTCTAGCTCGCTAGTCACTAACACATTGATTCCATCAAATTGCTCATCAAATTCAATTTGTTCTTTATTAAACTGGATGAGAGGACTAAAGGGCTTTATTTCTCCCGTTTCTTTATCCAGATAGGATAATTCTAGGTAGCGCTTTCCTCCTTTTTTGCTGGTTTGTCTAAATAGTTCAGCATCGGTTAGTTTATTGGCATACTCCAGGGCGCCATCGCGTCTTATTTTTTCTCGCAGGGCATATTTTTTATTCCAAGTCACTAATACTTTTTCTTTTACTTCCTCTTTGTTTCCTTCTAGTTTTCTTGTTCTAAACATGGATTTGGCTGCAAAGCTCATCTCATCATTGTAGATCCAACCAGAGGGCTCTAGAATAAACTCTTGAATGTCCTTAGGCGCTCCTCTTTTGCCTCTGTGCTTTTGTGAAAACAACCACCCATCTTTATTCTCCCTTGTTTTTGTAATATTTTTCTTACTATTCATTGCTTTATCTGCAACCACAATGATCTTTTCTAATCCGAATTGCTTTTTCACCTGCTCAATCGCAGGGATATAAGTGATTGGATCCGTTTCATTTCCACTAAAAAGTTGATAACTTATGGGAATCCCCTGGGTGTCCATAAACAATCCAAGTTGGACAATGGGGTTTCCACTTTTGGATTTGCATGGACCTTTTTTACGTAGGCCCTTACGTATTTCTTTGCTTTCTTCCTCTATTGCATCTTCATCATTACAGTCAATTTCGAAATAGTAATTGGTCACATCATAAAAAACCAGCGTTCCTGTTCTACCCATCCTTTCGGTAATGCTTTGGTGTGCCTGAAGCTGTATTTCATTTTTGGCTTGGCTTAAGGGGAGTAGGGAGCGATAAAGAGTGTTTTCCTCGATATTCCAGTGGCCAAACATATCCTTTTGAGAATGGAATGTGTACAGCTTGCTACCTGGATTTAAAACACGCTGATAAACTAGCAGCTCTAAAACTTTCTGGTATTGCTTTGTTTTTTTCGTGTTTCCAAATACCGATTGAAGGGCCTCGGGAATTCCGAGTCCCTGAAATAGCTCCTCCAAAATTTTCCAACCATAGAGGACATCATCGTAGGTGATTTCCTGGTTTAAATTGTATGTAACAGGGAGTTGTCTTGGGGTAGCTTCCGGCAGAAGTCCTAGTTTAGCCTCCTTTCGTAGTCTTTCAAAAGCTCCAGCTTCCTCTTTTTCCAAGTTATCTAAGGAACCATAGGCTTTTAATGTCCTCTTTTTTACCTTATCCCCCTCTCTAAAAGATTCAATGAGATACACATAATATTTTCCTTCTCTGTTTTTTCTTTTTACTATATATGCCATATTTACATTATATCACATTCTACCGTATACCACAACAATAAAAGGGCGAAAAAAGAGCACAAATCCTTATATTTAAAGGAAAAGTGCTTAATCTAAAAAAATGTTTTGAGAAACTCAGGGACTCACTGGGAATAGCCCTTAAATATCTAGGATATTCTATGAATTCTGTAGATTCCGGCGAGATGGAGCAGGCTAAGGAACTTCTTGAAAAACAATATCCCCTTGTCTATGCCTATCTTGTT
>JAAZGI010000323.1 GCA_012511315.1 Clostridium sp. | reverse complement strand
CTCTATAAATAAAGTGTTTCGAAAAGTATGGGACATATTAAACCTATAAGCCTATGAAAAAGCTGTCTAGACTATAAAGCAGAGCTTTTATATTTTTTTTTTAGCTCCCATTGGCTGTTGCCTGGGGTATTATGAAATGGTTGTAATATATGGAGTTATTAGAGTAAATACTTTTGAACACTACCGAAAAAAAGTCAGTTAAATATGCTTGAAATTTACTTTTAAGTTTTCCTTTTCCAAGAAATTGTTTAAAGATTTAGCCATGTTCTAGTAACAAATGAATAGTATCATAAAGAAAGACGAGATATGAAAGTCAACTTTATATTAGTTTTTGGGATTAGCTTGTCGATATTAGATTTTTTTAAAAGATATAATTTAAGGTTTGGAAACCCAATGGATATCACTGAATCGTTCTTAAATGTAAATTTAAGAGTAACAATTAGGAACTTATAGGAGGAGTAAAACTATGGAATTTAACAAGTCGAAAAAATGGGCTCTTATGATTGGTTCAATATTAACTTTATCGATCCTTTCAAGCTGTATGATTCCTAGCCCAGGGAGGGAAGAAAAACCACCCTCAATAAATATCAAGAACACTCAAACATTGGTGACTAAAGCTCCCTTGGTTCAAAAAAGTGACAAAGTTGGTCAAGGTAATACAGTTCCAGCAGCTAGCCAAGGCGCGGTCCAAAACGATTTAAACATCGATCGTATTTTATCCATTCCAGATTTAGTTGAAGCAAATGCACCAGCCGTCGTAACGGTTGCGGTACGTAAAATTACCGGTGGTGGATTACTAGGTGGACAATACCAAGAAGGTGTCGGAACAGGTTTTTTCATTGATGCAAATGGTATTATTGCAACCAACAATCACGTTGTTGAAGGGGCAAGAAACGTTACAATTATTCTTCACGACAGCACTCAAGTACCAGGGGAAGTTATTTGGACCGATCGAGGCAACGATTTAGCCATTGTAAAAGTTGAAAACATTCGGGTTCCTGGAGTGGTAACTATCGGAGATTCAGACAATATTCGAGTGGGTGAAGGTGTTATCGCCATTGGAAATCCGATGAGTGCTGACTTTGCCGGAACGGTAACCCATGGTATTGTTTCAGCTAAAAATCGTTCCGTGCCTGTTGGTCGTGGGTTTTATGAATACATTCAGATTGATGCTGCCATCAATGGTGGAAATTCAGGTGGTCCGCTTTTTAACATGAAGGGGGAGGTCATTGGAATTAACTCAGCCAAAATTGCTCAAACTGGAATTGAGGGAATAGCTTTTTCAATTCCAATCAATGTTTTAATGGATAAGATTGGCACAGAATCTGAAACAAAGGATCAAACCAACGAGCCAGTTAGTATCGGTGTTGCAGTGCAGGATATTCCTGAGGAGCTTAGGGTCCAGTATGATGTACCTCAGGGAATTATGATCATGGAAGTTGTAAAAGGGAGTCCAGCTGACAAGGCAGGTCTTCTACCAGGGGATATTTTAACGACTTTTGGCGGAGAGGAAATTAAATCCACTGTTCAATTAAACACGATTAAATCAGGTTATAAACCTGGCTCAGAAGTTGAATTTATCATTTATCGTGATTCTGACAGGGCTTTTTACGAAGGAACCCTAGTCCTTGAATCAGCTCGTCGCTAAGTAAGAGTGAATAATTAATCGATTAAGCCAATCAAGATAAGCCAGAGAAAGAAAAGACGCCGTTGAAATAGCGGAATTTTTGAAAACCATGGATAAAACGGATATTACAATTGAGAAAAAAAAGGAACATTAGAAGCCAGTCTCAGCATGTTAAGATGATGAACTTGATACGAGATATGGATGATCCCGAAGCAAATTTAAGATCATCCCAAGTTTTCAGTAACCGAAGTTTCTAGATATTTAAACGGAAGCAGAACAACAATTTATAAATACTTATAAGAAAAAATGACTTCATCGTAGAGAAAGAGAATGTTCTTTTTATCGTCTGAATCTAAATCTTTTTTGAAAAAGAAACCAAAAGAATATGGTGAAAATGACCTAAACAGTCAATAGCAAGAGATGAGTTATATATATACACTTCCTTCGATCCATAACACGCTTGTAAGGAGAATTTATCCCTTTAAACCTCCTTTAACATAAACTATTATAAAAGCCTCATTGGAGTTATCCGTAATCGATAATTTTCCAATGAGGCTTTTTCTTGTGATTCCTAAAAAATAAGAGTTTTAGAATTGAAGCAATACAACCATATAGTAATGAATGAACCGGATATTGAATTACCGAGGGATAGTATTAAGTGGAACCCTTTAGTACAGGTAGAAAGAAATTAAATGATGATGAGTTTTAAAAAATAAGAAGATTATTTACTATTGACAGTCATGAAGAAATTGGTCTTATGATTGTGGGCAACGTCATAGAAGTCTTAACATGTAACCGTTTTGTCATCCTTCCTATTTTCACTATGATATAATTTTGTCAAAATGATTATTGAGAGGATATTATGAAGAAAGCCTGCAAACATATGTTATCTCTAATTTTAGTTTTATTTCTTTGTTTTTCCACTGGAATAACCACTTTTGCAAGTGAGCGTACGGTAAAACCTGAAGATGTTCTAGATATTAGTTCGGAAGCAGAACTAAAAGATTTTGCTAAAGAGCTTGAAAAGATGACTAATGAAGAACTTCAACAGGTAATTAATATTGTTTCAGAGGCAGATAATAAATCTACTTCAAGCTTCGATCGAGCTGCTACACTCGATATCTCATTGCCATTAAAAGGCGCGTGGCTAGCGGCTGCTCAAGCTGCCAAAGTAGCAGGATATAGATTATCGGCTACACTGGTAGAGAATTCCGTTTTAAATATAGATTATTTTGAACTAAATGGAGAATTTGCAAGTGCTATAAAGAAAACAAGCTTTTATAAAAAAACTTCTTCTAGTAACAGATCTGGTTCATCCTCATTCACTAAAACTATAAATAAAGATTTGTTTTATTCTATTCATAAATTCAGGTATTTAAATGCTATTAGCGGTCATGGTGGACGGTTAACTATCACTGATGTATTTGACTTTGAAGCAGACTATTCATATGACAATCCATTTACGTCCATCGTAAATAATTGGGCTTACCTAAGTCAGAATTTACATGCTTTGCGCCCTGTTAATGTGAGGATCTTGATAGATAATTAATATGAAAAATAAAATTATAATAGTTCTTATTGGACTCTCTATGTTAGGAATATTTTCCTGTAATTCAAGTTCAAACTTAGATATAGATAGCAACTCAAAAGTTAAATCAACAGAGATTGTTTTTAAGAGCGAACGTGGGTTTGGAAGTGATACATTTGAAATTCATAAGTTTACGCTGGTGAATCCGAATAAAATAAATGGATTTAAAAATTATGATGATAACTTTAAAACTTCGCTAAAATTCTTTTCCGATTCAATAGATGAATCTTTGAAGAAATATGATAGTGATCGTTTGTACTCAAATATAGATAAAGTAATCAATGCTGGAGACTCAATATATAAGTCTCTAGATTACGGTGATGAAATTAAATTATATATATATAGTCCTAAGCTCAATGACGGATATTTCATTTACCTGAAAATCTAGATCATGTGAGGATACTTCGAAATTAATACCAAGATGCCATGAAAATGAAATTTTCGTGGCATTTTGATATTATAAGCACTATCTTTCTCTCACTTAAATAATTTAATGTAGAATCAGGGGGAGCACTGGTTAATACCGTTGATCAATCAATTACACCAACGCTGATAAATAGGAAAATTCCTGATTGATATCATTCTTAACAATAATTTTATGTAAGGTAAGCTACCTGTTTGTCATGACAAACACCAAAATTTGAAATTTTACTTGTTAGGAAATATACTCAAACCTTGTACATAATTTTTGAATGAGCTTCGCTCTAAATTAGAGGATTCGAAATTAGAGGCATTAATATTGACAGAAAGAAAAAACAGTTATATGCAGATCAGACTTAGGGAGAAAAAAGTATTGATAGAATTAGAAAGAAATAGGCACTACTGTTACAGCTTTAACTTAAGCTAAGCAGAAGTCGCCCATCCTCTATAGGTGGGTGATGAATGCTATTCGGTAGGAGGGGTATTTTTAGTCACTCGAAAGCCGACAACTAAGGCCTATTGCCTTTTTTATTTGCTCTATATTATAGTCAGTCTATAAAAGAATAAGGTGATATAACATGGAATTAGATACAAATAACCATTCAGTATTTCTTCTTTATTATCATCTTTTTTTAGTAACAAAATATCGTAGACAAGTGATTGACGATGAGATATCTGATTATGCTAAAGCGACTTTTGAAAGAATTTCTGAATCATTGCATTACATTAGT
>JAAZGI010000047.1 GCA_012511315.1 Clostridium sp. | reverse complement strand
CCAACATATTAACGCCAAAGGTATCTTCGAGTTTTGTATGCTTATAAAGCTGATTTAAAACAATGTGAGGATTGGCTTCCCGTTTTACTTCAACGGAAATTAATAAACCATTCCGGTCAGATAAATCCACAATATTGGAAATGCCAACAATGCGCTTTTCCTTAACCATATCAGCAATACTTTTCACCAGCTTGGCTTTATTGACTTGATAGGGCAGTTCAGTAATCTCAATGCGACTTCTGCCTTTTTTATCTTCAATAATCTCTGCTCGGGCTCGAACTCTTAAGCGACCGCGACCCGTTTCGTAGGCTTCTCTAATCCCACTGGTGCCATGAATAATTCCACCTGTAGCAAAATCGGGTCCCTTAATATAGTGGAGAAGCTCAAGCACACTGATATCGGGCTGATCAATCATTGCAATCACACCATCAATGGTCTCCCCTAAATTATGAGAAGGAATATTGGTAGCCATACCAACGGCTATCCCAATTACCCCATTTACTAAAAGATTGGGGTAGCGTGCAGGTAAGACAACGGGTTCTTGCTCTGTCCCATCATAGTTTGGCCGAAAATCAACAGTATTTTTCTCAATATCCCGAACCATTTCGACGGCAAGTTTTTCCATTCTGGATTCTGTATAACGTTGGGCTGCTGCTCCATCGCCATCAATGGAACCAAAGTTTCCCTGGCCCTCCACTAATGGATAACGTGAAGAAAATGGTTGGGCCAAACGTACGAGGGCATCATAAATCGAGGAGTCACCATGGGGGTGATATTTACCCATGACGTCACCGACAATTCTCGCGCATTTCTTAAAAGGTTTATCAGGCTGCATATTTGCTTCATGCATCCCGTAGAGTATTCGTTTATGGACGGGTTTTAAGCCATCTCTTACATCTGGTAGGGCTCGATCAACAATGACACTCATGGAATAGTCAATGAAACTTTTCTTCATCTCCTGAGATAGTTCAATGTCCTCGATATGACCCTGGTTATTCTCAAATTCGTTCATGAACTACCTCCTATAAGTCAATGTCAGCTTTATTAGCATTCTTTTCAATAAATTCTCGGCGCGGTTCTACTTTTTCTCCCATTAAGATGGTGAGGATCTCATCGGCCATTTTGGCATCATCCACATTGGCCCGCTTTAAAGTACGACGTGCCGGATCCATTGTTGTTTCCCACAACTGATGTTCCGACATTTCTCCAAGACCTTTGTACCGTTGGATGTCAAATTGACTTTCTCGACCGCCCCACTCCTCCATGATGCGGTCTTTCTCCTCATCATCATAGGCATACTCGTATTTTTTACCTTTGCTGATTTTATAAAGAGGTGGCATTGCCATATAAACATGGCCTTCTTCCACCAAAGGACGCATATAGCGATAGAAGAAAGTTAACAGCAAGGTTCTAATATGAGCACCATCCACATCGGCGTCGGTCATGATAATGATACGGTCATACCGTAATTTCTCACGATCAAAATCATTACCAATACCAGCGCCAAAAGCTGCCACCATACTTTGAATGGGGTCTGAGCTTAAAATTCGGTCTAAGCGTTGTTTTTCAACGTTTAAAATTTTACCTCGTAAAGGCAAAATTGCTTGAAAATGAGAATCTCGACCAGTTTTAGCTGTTCCACCAGCCGAGTCTCCTTCGACAATGTAGATTTCACACTCTTTTGGGTCCTTGGAACGACAATCGGCCAGTTTTCCTGGTAATGTTGTCGATTCCATGACGCTTTTTCTGGAAATCTCACGAGCTTTTCGGGCAGCTTCTCTGGCTCGGGCAGCCATTAAACCCTTATCTAAAATCAGGCGACCCACATCAGGATTTTCTTCTAAATATTCACTAACCTTAATTGTTGTAATTCGATCCACAGCAGTTCTAGCTTCTGAGTTTCCTAATTTTTGTTTGGTTTGACCTTCAAACTGAGGATCTTCTAGTTTTACTGAAATAATAGCTGTTAATCCTTCACGAACATCATCACCGCTCAGTTTATCGTTATCTTTCAGATAGCCAAAGCGTTTGCCGTAATCATTAATAACCCGAGTTAAAGAACGTCGAAATCCTTCTAAATGCATACCACCTTCTTTTGTGCCAATGTTATTGGCATAAGAAGAAATGTTTTCCACATAACCATCGGTGTATTGTAATGCCAATTCAATTTGCATGGTCTCATACATTTCATCAACATAAATGATGCTGTCATGAATTGCCACTTTGTTACGGTTCATGTAGGCCACATATTCTTGGATTCCACCCTCATAGTAAAAGGTCTCTGAAACTAAGGTTTCTTCCCGTTCATCACTAACCGTTATCCGAAGGCCCTTATTTAAAAAGGCTAACTCCCTTAGACGGGCTGTGAGAATATCGTAATCATAAACTAATTCTTCAAACACTTCAGGGTCCGCTTTAAAGGTGGTTTTGGTTCCTTGTTCCGTGGTCGTTCCGATCACTGTTAAGGGACCTTCTGGGATACCTCGTTTAAATTCCTGCATGTAAACTTGACCATCTCTAGACACTTCAACCCGTAAATACATGGACAGTGCGTTTACAACTGCTGCACCGACACCATGAAGACCACCGGATACTTTATAGCCCCCACCACCAAACTTACCACCGGAATGAAGCACCGTATGGATTACCTCAACCGTCGATTTATCCAGTTTTTCATTTCTACCCACGGGCATACCACGCCCGTCGTCTTGAACTGTAACTGAATTGTCCTTGTGAATGTAAATTTCAATATGGGTTGCAAAACCAGCCAAGGCTTCATCAATGGAGTTGTCTACAACTTCAGTGACAAGGTGATGTAATCCCACAAGAGATGTGGAACCAATATACATACCTGGCCGCTTTCTAACCGCTTCTAGTCCTTCAAGGACTTGAATTTGGCTGTCATCATACTGACCTGCCCTTTCCATTAACGTTTTATCTTCCATGTTTGGTCTCCTCCTGATCAAATGCGGACTCTGCCCGCCGGATTAAAGTCTGTGTCGATATTGGTGACAAATAGACAATGGATGCGTGATCCTTCTCAGCTACGACAAAGGACTTCGGTGGATCATCTGAAATCCGATGAATAAATTCTTCATCGCTGGCAGTTTTTAAAAATAGTATATTGTCTGATGAATTGCCACTATGTTCTAAATTAAAAATTCCGATAATCTCCCGTAAGGATACGGAAACTTTTTCACCTAAATGCAAAAACATCAGATCACCTCCATGGTTGCCGTGCCTTGTTTAATATGAAATATTCTGGCTCCTTCAATCAACCGTTTTTCTATATTTTCATATCCTGTCATAGAAATAATGGTTTGAATCCCATCAATTGATGACAAGATAAAATTTTGTCTTGATAAATCCAGCTCGCTTAAAACATCATCCAATAAAAGTACCGGATATTCTCCCGTTAGATCTTTAATAATTTCCAAAGAGGCAAACTTTAGCGTTAAAATCACCGTTCGTTGCTGACCTTGCGATCCAAAAATTCGAGCATCCGCCCCATTAATTAAAATGGCAAAGTCATCGCGATGTGGTCCAACCGATGTTGATCCTCGCTCCAAATCTCGACGACGACTTTCAAGCAATGCCTTACGCAACGACTCTTCAATGCTGTCACCAAGTGGTATGCCACATTCATAGGCATATTTAATTTCCTCCTTGCCAGCAGTAATCTCCAAGTGAATGGGTTGAGCTTTCTCATTGAGATTATTCATATAGGCTATGCGCTGTTTGATAATTTTAGCCCCAAACTGAGCAGCTTTTTCATCGTAAACGTCTAGAACCGTGTAATCTACAGAACGCATTTTAAGCAAGGTATTACGTTCTTGAATCACTTTGTTATAGTGAACCAAGTCATGGTAGTAGACTTTATCCAGTGCACTAATTTCCATGTCTAAAAACCGTCGGCGAATACCAGGACTTTCTTTCACGATTTTTAGATCCTCTGGGGAGAACATAATCACGTACAAATTCCCCAATAAATCTGGAATACGAGTAATTTTACGCCCATTGATTTCAATAAATTTTCGACCTTCGCCATTAAAGCGTAAAACAATTTTTTTATCATTTTTTTCGCGTTTAACGTCCACAGCCACGGTGGTAAAAGGCGCATCAAACATCTGCATTTCTTTGTCTCGGGATGTTCGATGACTTCTCCCGTAGGCACAAAAAAATACAGCCTCAAGTATATTAGTTTTTCCCTGGGCATTGTCTCCGGTCAGGATGTTGACCCCTTGCACCGGTTCTATATTTAAATTTTCATAATTTCGGAAATAGTTTAATTCTAAATTTTTTATATACATATGAACCTCTACCTACAATTATACCATAAATCAAGAGAATCTTCAGATTTAGCAAGGGTTACAAGACTTTTCAAAGGAGCACGAACCCTTGCTACCAGCCCATGGACAAGCATTATCAAATTGATAATAATAAAGAGGAATTATTATGATATCTACTTATTACTTAAGGTCTGTTTGCTATTAACACTACAAACAATCCGTTCTATGATTGATCTTTCGTTAGTTTTTCAATATCTGACAAAAGGTAGTAAAAAATATCCTTTAAGCCTTATAAAATTTATAAACTATCATATCAAAAATGCAAATTTAAATAATAAAAAAGAAACTAAATACACT
>JAAZGI010000322.1 GCA_012511315.1 Clostridium sp. | reverse complement strand
ACCATACTACGTCTAGTAATTATTTTTTATATTATCAACCGAATTAAAAGATTTTTAATGAAGCCTTCAAAAAAAATATTTATACTAATTTTCTAAATTATCAACTTTAATCCTTTCTAATTATGATTATTCAATTAAATTTAAGCAATCATAATCTATTGCTTTCTTGTTTTCACTTTTAATACTTATTCAGTTATTTTATTAAGGATATATTTCCATCATTAATACATATTTAGCATCTTTTATTTGCAAGGCTTTTTTGATTATAATATTTCCCGCTTGATGTTTTACTCAATGCTTTGCGTGATGTCTTGCTTGATGTTATTTTCCTCTTTAAAGTATTTTTCTTGCTATTTTTATATCTCAGCTGATGTGTTCCATCTTCGCCACCAAGCTACTCAAAAAAACTAAGAATCCCCAGAGTAAAATACTAGGAATTCTTAATTTTTAAGTTTTTATTATTTTTGTAGACGAAACTCTATCATACAAAACTGTATTTTCCTTATTCAAAAATATATATACTAAGACCAAAGGAAAGAAAGCTAAAAGGAGATATTTGATGATAGTCCGCGTTAGTATTTGAACCAAGCTCAATAGACTATCTTTTAATGATTCCAGTTTTAGCCCCATAATTCTCATCCTTAAATCCCCTCTTATTAATCTGATGCTAAAAACATCTATTGTAATTAAGCAAAGTAGAGCAGGCAGAATGATCTCAACAATTTTCACAATTTCTAGTGGCTGTCTTATTAGATCGAGAAATACCAGAGGTAAACAGGCTAGGTATTTAAAAAGCCACAATATTAACCAACCAGATTGTCCACCTTTTCCAAATATAAAATAACTTGGATTGATTAAAAAACTCTCTCCTCTAAGTAGCAACATAGCAGGCACTAAAATTATAATTCTATTCAAAATATGCGCCGCTGTTCTTTTAAAGATCACTCCTATTCCCTCCTTCTAAAAAGATATCCTATTCTTTTTAGATTTATTTTTTAAAGAGTATTTCTCTTATTTTTCTTCCTTAAATAAGTTTAGTTGTTTAAGGAAGAAATTAAAACAGGTGCAGCAAACACCTGTTTTAAAAAACTTAATGATCTCAGTTCAAGAAAACTTCAAATAATTGAAATCTTAAAATGTTTTCCTGACAATTTAAAATTCAGTCTGATCCCTAGAAATCTTGATCTTGACCATTATTTAATTTTAATTATTTGCATCGAATTTTCTTTGCTACAATCTCGCACATTGTTTAAAAATCAAATGCTAATTATTCAGTAGCTTATCGATCACTATCTGAGCCGCATAGCCTTCTTTAAAAGTTACTAAATTAGCTTGTCTTTCTTGGATTGCTTTAAAAAACTGATTCAACAACTCCACTAAGTGATCATTGGTATCTAAGTTGACTCTTTCAAATTCCGTGTCCTTTGTTGAGATCCACAATTCATGCCAATCTCTTAAACTTATACTTCCTCGATCTCCATGTATTGTAAAAGCTAATTCTTCCTTCATTCCAACATCCGTTAAGCCATTAAATAAAACTGCAACTTGTTTTTTTACCTTTCCGATGCCTATGATACCTTTTTCCGATCGGCTGCTGTTTTCTGGGTACTCAATAAATGATTGGATATCTTGTATTTCTCCAAAACACCGTTGTATCAATTGAATAAAATGGGTAAACACTTCCTTAACAAAGCCACCTTGTTCTCTAGTCGCAATCCACTCATTTTGTTGCCATAGTCTTGGCCAGTGAGTAAAAGATCCCTTTAACTCAATCCTTAATAGCTCACCAATATATCCTTCCTCTAAAAGCTGTTCCAGTTTCTTGAAGGCCGGTGTGTAAGCGGTGGGAAAATTCATACCGTTTACCAAGCGATGCTTCGTTACCCCTTCATACATCTTTTTTGCTTCTTCTGTTGAATTAGCTAGGGGTTTCTCGCATAAAAAATGCTTCTTTGATTCAATAATATCTAGTGCAATGGGATAGTGATACTTAGGTGGTACAGCCAAATAGATTATATCAATTTCCGGATCCTCTAATAATTCATGATAGGATGTAACCCCTTTTAAATGGTATTGATCTGTGATTTCTTTTAACCGCTTGTTATCTACATCGTATACACCTTTGACGTTTCCCAGTGGATGTCTATCAATAGCATTAATTAGCCTTTCACCAACCAGTCCAGCACCTATTATTCCAATGTTAAATTTCTTCTCCAATTCAATCAACTCCTCTTAGTCTCTAAATATTATATTGCCTGCCACTTTTAAACTTATGCTATCTTACATTGATAAACTTGTTTTTGATTGCATTTAACTCAAACCTTTTACCAATTTCCATTCCCAACCGTTGAATTTACAACTCTAGTGCAAAACATCCACTTGATCCATGGGAAACTGATCTTAGGTTAATGTGTTTAACCAGTTTACAGCCTCTTAAGAATAACCTCGTAAGACTCATTTTAAATTGTAAGGTTCCACGATAGAAAAGCAGAGAAGAAAATCTCTGCTTTAGTCCGTTTAAAATTCAAATATTAAATAGCTATTCCAGTAGCATTTAATGAAATAAAGTCTGTTAGTTTATAGTTTGAAGTTGGTCACCCACTTCACCCAATCAAACAATTACGAAAAGTATTTTTCTAGCTCAACTGTGTGTAACCATTCGTTGTCTTTGTAAACCCGCATGCAACCGGATGAGACTTCATCAATTAAGGCGATTTCTCCATTAATCTTACCAAACTCAAGCTTTAAATCATATAAAGTTAGACCTTTATCAGCTAGGGCATCGCGGATTAATGTGGTCATATCCCTTGTTAGTTCTTTAATTTTTTTGTACTCTTCAGGAGTCATGATTCCTAGCATTTCAAGGGTCTCACAGCATGCCATTGGATCTCCACCTTCGTCATCTTTAAGACTCACTTCAACTAAGAAATCTAAGTCTTGACCTTCCTTACAATAATCACCATATCTCCGAATAAAGCTACCTGTAGCCTTAAGCCTACAAATAATTTCGACTCCTTTGCCAAAGAAGTCAGCTTGCTTAACCGTCATTGTACCAGCATCCAAGTCACTTTCAACGTATTGAGTTAAAAAGCCCGCTTCATTAATTTTTTCGAAATAGTATGTACTCACTTTTAAAGCTGCTTTGCCGAGACCATCAATAGTCGCTCCAACTTTATTGCCGCCTGGGTCAATCTCTCCGCTCTCATTCACAGTTGCACTATCCTTAAACTGAAACATTACATTACCGTTTTCCAGCTTATAAACATCTTTTGTTTTACCTTTTACTATTAATTCCATTGATGATTTCTCCTTTTACTGTTAGCGCCGTGTTTGATATCCTAAAATACTCATTTCAAAGTTTTTTACTTTACAAATTTATTGGAATACACAACTCTTAAACTCCAATTAGGTTATACTTTCTATTAATTTTAACACATATTATAAGGTTCATTTTCAAAAACCTTATGGAGAAATTAAAATATTTTAAGGAGTCGTTACTGGCACACTTGAAAAATCTCCCTTCTAAATCACACGTATTTTATTTTAAATTTACCATCCTAATAAAAGCAACATGATTTTAACGAAAGTCAAGGCCCCACAGTCAAAAATAACTGTGGGGTCTTGCGCTCATTTCAAGTGGTTCTTAAAGGTATTTCAATGTCCATTTTCCTTGCAAATCATTTTAAGATTAATGTTGATTCAAGTACACAAAGGTCTTGAGACTTTTGTTCAGGATAAGATATTACTTCCCTAAAGCCCTAGCTTAAAGTTTTATTCAGATTTTTTATAGGACTTAACGTCCACATCTTTATTCTCAGCTATCTCCTCGGCCCTTTTTTCGGCTTCTTTTTTCGTGGCATGTTTTGAGTCAGCTCTTTTAGCCCCCTTAGTTTTTACCTCCCACGATTCATCCTCATCATCATATTTAACCTCTACATCACGATCTTGCAGTCTAGAAGATGTGTTCTTTGGATCATTTTCATGATCTGTAATGTCTTTCTTTTTAAGTTCCTTCTTCTCTTTTGAGCTAGCTGTCTCAGCCCATTCTTTAGCTTGTGAGATAGCGATGGGAATTGCATCACTTTCTTTATATCCTTCTTTGACCATTGCATT
>JAAZGI010000321.1 GCA_012511315.1 Clostridium sp. | reverse complement strand
GGGTATTATCCATAAGAATGCTGCAGCCAGAAAGAAATCAAGACTGGCAGCTAAGTTGAAAAGAGAATCCTAGGCAGCAAACTAGTTTAAAGACCAGTGGATCTGCATGGATAAAAACCCCCGCTTACCCGGAGGTTTTTTTATTTCTAAAATTTATTTTTTAAATATATTTATTCAAAAAGGTTCAGGTTGATTCGATCAGCCTGAACCTTTTTGATTTAATCATTCTTTTACCGCATACCATGAGTTCCAGCCAATGCTAAAATCAGCATTTCAATTTCACGTTCTGCGTCTGTTGGTGTTCCCTTCATGCGTTCCTCTGAATCCACCAATAACTTAAACATAGTAGATAAACGTGCAAGGCTCACCCCTTTATAAATTCCCATCTTTTTTTCAACTAACCAGACCATTCGTTCATTAAGATCCGCCATTAAAGCTTTCATTGGCATGCCAGCCGCCATTCTAACCTTATAATTATAAGCTTCACGCAAACGCCAGCCACAAGTTTCTAAAATTTCATGGGGTTCTGTTCGCTTATAGATTAGGTCATTATACAGCATGACGGCATCTCGCGCTTTCCCTTCCATCACCATATCTAATAAATCATACTTATGCTGGGTACCAGATTTGACCATCAACAAATCAATATCTTTTTTTTCTATTGATCGACCTGAGGAGTAAGTTAATATCTTATCTAGGTCCTGTTTGAGCTGAAGGATATTCCCCTCAAATTTCCCTCTTATATAGGCCAAAATAACATTGGAAACCTCAATTCCTTTATCCTTAAAATAATTATCCAAAAAACTGTTGATGTTTTCTAATTTAACTGCCGGCATTTTAAGCACCGCACTGTTGGTTTTATGGCCTGTTTTCGCCAAGGCTTTTATTTTGCTATCTTTTTTATCTTGATTTGTAATGTAATAAAGAATTAAAATTGTATCCTCAGGGGGATCTTCCACAAATTTGGTAATTAACTTAATTTTTTCCTGCCAATCTTTATAGGCCGATGAGCCAGTAAAAAAATCAGCTCGAAATACTTCCACAATCTTTTTATCCCCCATAAAAGGTAGGGTCATTAATGCGGATTCCAACTCTGACAATTCAGCTTTCTGTCCATCAATCCTTATATAATTAAAAACATCTTCCGCCGAAACACCCGATTTTTTTTCAATCTCATCGACAACTTCCTTTATAAAACCCTCATCTTCACCAAATAAAATATAGGCTCGACGAAGTTTACCTCGTTCTATTTCTTTTTTTAAATCGTTATAATACATAGTCCTCACTTCAATCTGATCAATTTACCAAAGATCAACAAATATTCTTCATCTATTATATCAGATGATGGGTCCTCCATTGGACTGATTTCAAAACTCTCTAAGGTTACTTGAGGAAATACCACTCCAGGTTCCAGCAAAACATTTCCCATAGCAAGAGGTTTATCAACTGGTTGGGTCCATTTTTCAACGGATGGTTTAAACATCTTGACCGTCACAAATTCATATTGCCGTAAATTTTGCTGGATTACCACTCTTGCCTGACCCATTTGCTTATGAAAAATAATTCGAGTTGTCCCTGGCAAATATGATATCTGAAATAAAAAGGCGTAAAAAACCAGCAAAGAAATCACTGTATTTAAAGGTCTAATTGGGTATTTTTTCAAGATTGAGTAGAACACAAATAGCCAAAGAAAGATCATGGCACCCGACCAAGCAATCCGTAGGCTAAAATACTCAGCAATGATATATTCAAAAAAATAAATCAACTGCAATAGCCAAGTCATGGCAAGTCCAACAATTTTTAGAGCGACCTTAAGATTAAGAATGATGAATGGGAAGCTAAAAAAAGACAGCATGCAAAACATACTGTAGAGAGGTACTAAAACTAAGTTGGCAGGAAAAAGGGCCAAATTAACATCGAAACTCATGGTTGATAATATAGGAATGCAAGGGACCATAGCTGAACAACTTAAAATCAATCCTTCTTTTATTTTACCCTTAGGCAATTTTATGGTTAGTTCCCGAATCGGTTTAGGTAAAAGAATAAGACCTAAAGTAGCTAAATAAGTCAACTGAAAACTAATTGAAAAAAGAAGATATGGTCGATACATAAGAAGAACCATTGCTGATAAAAGCAGTTGATTTAAAGCATCACAATCTCTTTTTAATCCGTTGCCCATTACTTTTGCCAAGCGCATTAAACAAGCTCGCCAACCAGATACACTATTAATTAAAATAGCATAACAGGTAATTATAAAAAGTTTGCTTTTTTTAAAACCCATTCTTTCGAGAATCATTTCCAATAAATTTACATGAAATCCTGAAATGGAAAGAATATGTAGGATCCCCAAAAACTTTAAGGTGTTCCGGCGAGATTTTAATACGTCATCTTGGACGCCTAAAACTAAAGAGGCTGCCAAACTTCCTTGTTCTGTGCCCCAATTATTTTTCATTTTGTCTGCCAAACTCTTTTTTAAAGTTTCCAGTTTCCTGCGAAATGATCTGGAGGTATATTCCTTAATCTCCACATCCTTTGCTTGAAATACAATTCCTGACTTAGAATTGTAAATCTTTGTAAAGCATCCATTCATTTGAACATTAGTACCGACTATAAATTCAGAGAGACTCTCAAAACCGACATTGGATTTATAATTCTCCACCTCAATTAGCCGATTGTGATATATATATTGATCCTTGAGTCCCACCTTCTTATGATAAGTTGAGTCAACATAATATTTATTATTAACGTAAATTGATTGATAGTTCAAACTGATCAATGCACCTACAGCTATCCCTAACAAGAGAAGTGGCCATGCTCTTTTCTTCTCTTTGATCGTTGCATACAATAGCCCCACTATCATTCCCAATAAAATAATCGTGCTTATAAACTCTTTCGTATAAACAAAACATATGCCAAGCATTATCCCTAAAATCAGAATTAATAAATTCCGCAATTAGAATCTCCTAGAAGTAGTCTTAACCTTGTTTTAGCACGTTTCTCCTCTCGGCTGACATC
>JAAZGI010000320.1 GCA_012511315.1 Clostridium sp. | reverse complement strand
ATTAACAGCGATCACAATAATTAGAATCACTAAAAACGGATTCAGTTTACTATCATTTTTATTATTGTTATTATTTTCCAAGTATAATTTCCTCCTCATTAAAGTTTTTTAAGACTGAACAAGCGAGGTTGACCACAGATTCTAGATCTTCCATACTTGCAAAGTTATAGTGGGTGTGAATAAAGCGAGATGGGATTCCGAGTACTAGGCAGGGAACTGCTTTACCGGTTAAAGAGATCTTGCCCGCGTTGGTGGAACCACCACGGCGAACAGCATGTTGAGTTTTGATGTTTTTGTCATCGGCTTGTTTTTGAGCAAAGTCGATGAATCCGCGATGACTTATATAACTAGCATCAAAGTGTCGAATTTGAGCTCCAGCTTTTAAAGCACATTGACGGGTGTTTTGATCAAAATAAAGATCATCGGCGGGTGAACCTTCAAAAATCAAAGCGAAATCTGGCTGAATGGTTTGCGCAGTTACCGTAGCGCCGCGCATACCAACTTCTTCTTGAACGGCTAATGCGGCCACTAAATCCACGGGAAGATCTTCATCTTTTAAGCGCTTCATGATCTCCATAATAGCGACACAACCGAGACGATTATCAAAGGCCTTTCCAAAACTTGTTCCTGTGTTGGTATTTATTTCGCTCCGCACTTCTGGTGCAATGGGGTCACCAGGGGCAATCCCTAAACCATCCACGACTTCAGATCGATTGGTGCAGCCAACATCTAAAGTCAAGTCTTCTAAAAGCACCTTTTCGTTGGCTTTTTCCTGAGCTGTTTTAAAGTGGGGTGGTTTTGAAACCACAATCCCTCGAATTAGATCGCCTTTTTTATTTTTAATTAAAAAAGGTTGGGACGGTACACTGCTAGCTACCCAGCCACCCATGGGAACAATGGATATAGTTCCATTGGCTTGAATAGCTTGAACCATAAAACCAACTTCATCCAGATGAGCATCCAGTTGTACCACAAGACGGTTTCCTTGGTTACCCGGGTGACCTATATAAAGATTATGCATATAGTCTTCCTGGACATCAAAATCCTTCATATGAGCTCTGACAACGTCTGTCACATCTTGCTCAAAGCCTGGTGGACCAAAGGCATCTGACATTTCTTGAATCATTGAGTGTTCGATCATCTTTTAATTCCTCTTTCGCACGTTGTTTTATTTGTGATAATTTTTATCCTGCAGAAACTGATAAGTCTAAAATGCTGATGGCCTATCAATTTACCCTTTGAGTTTAGTGGAGTGAATAGGGCCTCGTTTAAATTATATATTATTTGGTTTAAAGTCTTTCCTTTTCCACCTAATTCTTTCGGTTGACTTTAGAATCCCTTCTTTTATCTAGGCTTTTAAGTCAACTTTAGAAACGTTCCAGACGGGGGAGACCGGGATCAACATTACCCGTCTTATTAGCCACATAAATTACCATACCTGGTTTGGCTCCACTTGGTTTTTTAACGTGCCGTACCAGGGTATAGTCAACGGGGACCTTACTGCCGGTTTGCGCTTTGGAATGCCAAGCGGCTAGGTTAGCTGCTTCAAGGAGGGTTTCGTCTGAAAAGCCGGTGCCTTTAATAATCACATGGGATCCTGGATAATCTTTTGTGTGTAGCCAAGTATCGTAGGGATTGGCAAGTTTAGTGGTTAAAAAATCATTTTGATTATTATTTTTCCCCACATAGATGGTAAAGCCTTCCGTTGATTTAAAGCGCATGGGCTTACTGGGTGATTCCCGTTTTTTGCGATTGGATTTAAAACGAATATATCCGGCTACAATGAGTTCTTGACGGATATCAGCAATATCTGAAGGGTCCTCTGAGCGCATCACTGAATCAGCTACTGAGTTAAGATAACTTAGCTCATCTTTGGCTAAAAGGAGCTGTTCTTTTGCCTTTTCTTCACTTCGTTTCAACTTGTTGTATTGATTGAAATAGCCTTGCATATTAGCCGTGATACTTTTATTGGGGTCTAGCTCAATATCTACCTCAGCTTGATTCTCATCATAAAAGTTAATCACACGGGCTTGATCCATACCATCGGTTAAGGCATATAGATTAGCTTTGATGAGTTCACCCTTGGCAAGAAAATCATCTTTTAAAGCGGCTTCAGCCAAGATATCTTCAAGAATTTCAATTTTACGTTCCACCCGATCCACATTGGCATCGATGATTTTGAGGATATCTTGGGAGCGTTGACGAACTCGATTGGAGCGATCTTTGGCGGCGAAAAAGAACTCTAAGGCCTCTGAAGGAGATGGAAACTCTTCGACTTCATCATACTCAGCCAATAATTCCTCAGCTGGCAGGACCAAACTGATATCCTTCGGCGTGTTATCTTTCATAAAGATATAATAGCTATCTGATTGAAGGGCTGTTTCTAGTACCTTGCGAATTGCTGGAGCCGATGGACTGCCTTTATCGACATGCTCTTGATAGAGACTATAAAGAAGCTGAGAAGTCATGCGGCTTATACCGGAAAAAAGCTTACTAAAATCATTGGCTGAAAATTCACTAGGCAGGCGTTCTTCCAGCGCTTGCTCTGAAAAATCAAGGGGATTGAGTTTGTCCTGGGCTGGGGGTGGAATATACTCTGCCCCTGGGAGGAGTAGGCGGTAGGTGTTCATATCAGCGCCCACGTGCTTTATACACTCCATGATTTTTTGATCTCGCTCTCGAACCAAAAGAATATTGGAGTGACGTCCCATCATCTCTGAAATTAAATTGTAATTGGAGTTAAAGCCCATTTCATCGGATACTTCAAAGGTTAAAATGAGGATCCGGTCACCTTGAGGCTGCTGGATTTTAATTAAGCGAGCCCCTTGGAGATACTTGCGCAAAACCATGGTAAACAGAGGTGGTTGCTGGGGATTTTGCTTGGACTCTTTTGAAAGATGAACCCGAGCATGATCAGCCGTAGAGGTTAAAAGCAATCGATGGTTGCCTTCACGCCCCCTTAAATT
>JAAZGI010000319.1 GCA_012511315.1 Clostridium sp. | reverse complement strand
GCCAATTGGGCCACCAATGAGAAGGTAGCTTTAGAAATGGCCATTGGCGCATCAATCACTGGAGCTAGAAGCCTTTGTGTGATGAAACATGTCGGCTTAAATATTGCAATGGATCCATTTATGACATTTACGCAGACTCGCACCATTGGCGCTTTTGTTCTGGCCATTGGGGATGACCCAGGACTAAGCAGTTCTCAGAATGAACAAGACTCAAGGATATTAGCCCAGTTTGCTAATATACCGGTCTTTGATCCAGCTACACCGCAAGAAGCCTTGGACTATACCAAAGAAGCCATTAAAATTTCTGAGCGCTTTGAGGCACCTGCCATGGTTCGAATCATGTCTCGTCTATGTCACGCTCGAGGCATTGTGGAATATAACGATCGTAAAGATTCTATTATCGCTGGCTTTGAAGAGGATACTGCAAACTTTTGCATGTTACCACCTTATTCCAACGCCCAACAGTATTTTATGAAAGAACGGATTGAAAAGTTAGCTGAGTTCAGCGCCAGCTACCATTTAAATAAACTTAAACAAAACGGTCACGACACCTTAATCATTACCTCAGGCCTTGTCTCAGGTGTTATCAAAGAAATTAACCCACCGGCGGATATCTTTAAACTGGGTATGGTTTGGCCGCTACCCGTAGATAAAATCAAAGAGCTAGCTAAAAATTACAAACAAGTTATTGTGGCGGAAGAAATGATGCCCTTTATGGAAAAAGAACTCAAAGCCAATGGAATTAACTGTGAAGGCAAAAAATACTTTTCCTTTACGGGAGAGCTTGATTTTGATGAGGTTCGTAAAGGCCTAGCAAAAGCGGGTCTAATAAAAGTTGATTCCCAGCAAAGAGACAAAGAAGCCGTTTCTTTAAGTCGAAGCCCCATGCTTTGTTCAGGCTGCCCTCACCGTCCTGTCTTTGACAGCTTGAAAAAATTAAAAGCCACCGTAATCGGTGACATTGGTTGTTACTCTCTTGGCGTTTTGCCTCCCTTTACTGTTCATAAAACTAATATTTCCATGGGAGCATCCCTGGGTATGGTATTGGGCATGGCAAAGGCCAACCGATTAGCCGGTATTGAAAAGCCTTTGGTGGCAACCATTGGGGACGGTACCTTCTTTCACTCTGGTTTGTCTGGCATGGTTCAGCTCTCCGATGTGAAAGAAAACATCACGGTCATCTGTATGGATAACCGAACGACAGCTATGACTGGTGGACAGAAAACAGTGACAACCAATGAGTTTTATAATGATGAAAGCAAAGAAGAACCAGAACACTTTGTGTCAATCTACAATGTAGTTACTGCTATGGGTCTTGAAGATGTGGAAGTGGTGGACCAATTCCAAGTGAAAGCCTTCCATAAAAAAGTCAAAGACGCCATGAAGCGACCTGGGATTTCTGTGATTATCACAACCAGACCTTGCGCTTTAAACTTTAAAATCGTGGAACCACCGTTTTATGTGGATGAAACCATGTGCATCGGCTGCCGTAATTGCGTTAATACCAACTGCCCACCGATTAATATGCAAAAGTATCCTGGTATTGAGGCTCTTAAATCACACATCAATGCCGATATGTGCGTGGGCTGTTCGGTCTGCTCTCAAGTTTGTCCTGTGGGAGCAATCAAGCCCCTTTCCCAGAAAAAGCAGGAGGTTAAAGCATAATGGAAATCGTAAATATTATAATTGCTGGTGTCGGTGGCCAAGGATTGGTGTTAACCACGGATCTCATTGCCCAAGCTGCCTTTATTGAAGGTTATGAAGTGGCAACCAACGATGTGATTGGCTTATCCCAACGGGGAGGTAAAGTGAATGGTTCTGTCCGCTTTGGTAAAACCGTTCCCACCCCAAATGTTCCAGCTCACTCAGCTAGTGTTCTGCTTGGCTTGGAAGAATTGGAAGCCCTGCGCTTTGTGGATGAGGTCGTACCTGGTGGCCTCGTGCTAATGAATAAAAAGCAAATTTATCCAAACCCTGTTTTAATGGAAAAAGCTGAGTATCCAGAAGATATTGAAGAACAAATCAAGACTCGAGACGTTCGTCTGGTTCATATTAATTCAGAAGAAGAAGCCAAGAAACTTGGTAACATTAAAGTGGCGAATACCGTTTTAATTGGTGCTCTTTCCACTGTGGTTGATATTAAAGAAGAAAGTTTCATCAAAGCCATTGAAACCAAAGTCCCACCGAAAACCATTGAAGCCAACCTAAAAGCCTTTGCTTTTGGCCGTGAATTAATGGGTGCAGCAGCTATGGATACCAGACATATTAAATCAGCTCCTGCCACTGAACCGGTCAAAGAAGACCATCCCATGGATCCAGAAGGAGAGACTGTGATTCCCGAGTCTAAAAAAATGGATGAAAATCCTAAAGTTGCGTCAGGAAGTGAAGATCTACCTTCTTGGGTTTGCTTAGTCTGCGGCTACGTCTATGATCCGGCAAATGGCGATCCTGATAACGGAGTAGATCCTGGTACCGCCTGGGAAGACGTTCCTGAAGATTGGACTTGCCCTTTATGTGGCGTCGGCAAAGACCAGTTTGAGTTAAACTAAAAAGATTCTCCAAGTAAGATAAATGAAATATATCTAAAGGAAAGCCACTTTTTGAGCAGCCAGCTCTTTGATTGGCTTTCTTTATTAAAAAATGTAATACCTATTAGCTTCTCTATAATGCTAAGTTATTGCGACTTATTTCTAGCTAATAGATTCCTAAGTTAAGCTGAACTCAGTCATCCTCTTGGCAACAAATCCCCTAAAACACCCTTACTAAGACATATCCAATCCTACTACCTTATAAGATTTCCCTCAATTTAATGATTGGTTCTGTTTTGCTTTCCAGTAAAATTATAATGTTCTGTTTAGGAATAATATAGCATCTGTATTCCTTTGTGATAT
>JAAZGI010000318.1 GCA_012511315.1 Clostridium sp. | reverse complement strand
AACAAAAGCAAGGGAATTACGCATAAAGTAGGAGGAAGATTCATGTCAATTACAAGGGAAACTGCTCAAGCGCAGGCAAACAAAAGGGCAGTAACATGCTGTAGATTTGAAGCAGGCGCAGTTATTGAACCATCTATTTTAGAAGACCCGGCAATCTTTGCCGATTTAGAAGAAACTGGTTTATTGGAATTTCCAGAAGATACCTTAACCATTGGAGAAGTACTGGACGGAAAGCTAAAAGTAACGTTAGATGCTTTAACACCCATTACCAGAGATATGGTTGAGTTGGCGGAGAAGCCAGTCGAAGTCGAAGGCGATAAGGATTCCGAGTCTACTGGGGGAGTGGCCTTTGAGCAACCGATGGGCCAAGGCTTCACCAACACCAATGCAGCGATGGATTATATTCATATTCAAATTGGTGAGGGAAAAAATATTGATGTAAAAATTCCTATGGCTATGGCTGGTTCCATGGCTAGCCAAGGGATTAACGGCGGAGCTCAAGCTCCTAAAGTGACTCCAGAAAAGCCTCAAGAAGATAAAGTGCTACGGACTTTAGAGAAAAAGTATTTCCAGATTAATGAGGTTTTGCGGGGACCAGAAACTAAAATAGAGGGAACCACCTTATTTATTCGGGATGGAATTGAGGCTGAAGCCATTGCATCTCAAAAATTGGTGACCGATTTGGTGTTGGATATTATCACACCAGAAGAGTACTCAAAATATTCGGAGACTATTATGGATGTCCAGCCGATTGCAACAAAAGAAGCTGGTGATTTAGGTTCAGGTATTACCCGAGTTATTGAAGGTTCCATTATGATGGTCACGGGAACCGATGAAAATGGCGTGCAAATTGGAGAGTTTGGTTCTTCAGAAGGTCCAATGGATCGTAACATTATGTGGGGACGTCCCGGTTCGCCTGATTATGGGGATATTTTTATTAAGACACAAGTGACCATTAAAGCCGGCACCAATATGGAGCGACCCGGTCCTTTGGCAGCGCATAAAGCCTCTGACTTTATTACCGAAGAAATTAGAGCGGCGCTTAAAGTTGCTGAAGATAGCTTAATTTCCCGTCGCGAAGAATTTAAACAAACGAAAAAGACGGGCCGAAAGAAAGTATTAATTGTAAAAGAAATTATGGGTCAAGGGGCCATGCATGATAACTTAATTTTACCCGTAGAGCCGGTAGGGACTTTGGGAGCAAAACCCAATGTTGACCTAGGCAACTTACCCATTATGCTGTCCCCCTTGGAAGTCTTGGATGGTGGAATCCATGCTCTAACTTGTATTGGACCGGCCTCAAAGGAAACTTCCCGTCACTACTTTAGAGAGCCTTTAGTGCTGGAAGCCATGAATGATAATGAGATTAATCTCTGTGGCGTACTGTTTGTTGGTTCACCGCAAGTTAACTCAGAGAAGTTTTATGTCTCCAAGCGTTTGGGAATGACAATTGAGGCCATTGATCCCGATGGTGTGATTATTACCACAGAGGGCTTTGGTAACAACCACATTGATTTTGCAGCTCACCATGAAGAAGTAGGCATGCGCGGCTATCCAGTGGTTGGGATGTCATTTTGCGCCGTACAGGGTGCCTTGGTAGTTGGCAATGAGTATATGAAGTATATGATTGATAATAATAAATCCAAACAAGGAATTGAAAATGAGATTCTTGAAAACAACTGCTTAGCGCCAGAGGATGCCGTTCGAGCCCTTGCCATGATTAAAGCCGTTATGGCTGGTGAAGAAGTCTTAGAAGCGGAAAGAAAATGGAATAATGACGTGAAGTTAAAGAATATTGATCGAATAACAAAAGCAACAGGCCGAGAAATTAAACTGGAAGATAATGAGCAAGTTTTAGAAAAATCTCGTAAACGGGCTGAAATCTATGAGAAGGAAGACTAATGGAAAATCTTAAATATCTGTCCACGGAGCAATATCATGAGGGTATTATTGTAGAAGTTACCGATGGGGGCGTGGCCATCGACCTTAAAGGTCGCTTAGGCCATATCCGCCTGCCCAAACGGATGCTGATTACCGATTGGCCTCTCCAAGTCGGGATGGAAGTTGGTTTTGTCATGAGTTATCCAGAAGTGTTATCTGAGAATGTTAATGAAGAGTATAAAAATAATATCAACGGAAAAAAGCAGGAGGAAGACAATGGATTTGACAGTAATTAAAGGTCTCCAGTCAGAAATATATGTGCCAATTACGCCAAGCCCGGTATGGACTGAAGTAACCAAAGAACTCAAAGATATGCGCGTGGCCATGGCGTCAGCGGCTGGTGTGCATTTAAAAACCGATGAACGGTTTAATTTAGCCGGCGACTTTTCCATTCGAGAAATTCCAGGGGATGTGAAAGCTGAAGAGCTCATGGTATCCCATGGTGGTTATGATAATGCCGATGTCAATAAAGACATCAATGCCATGTTTCCCATCAATCGGCTGCAGGAACTTGCCGAGAGTGGATTTATTAAAGAAGTAGCACCCTTTCACTTTGGTTTTATGGGCGGCGGTGGTGACCAAGAAAAGTTTCGTGATGAAACAGGGCCTGAGATTGCCAGACGATTAAAAGAAGAAAATGTGGACGCTGTTATTATGACGGCTGGCTGAGGAACCTGTCATAGATCTGCTGTCATTGTACAGAGAGCTATTGAGGAATCGGGGATTCCTACCATTGTGATTGCAGCCTTACCGCCCGTTGTTCGACAGAGTGGAACACCCAGAGCCGTGGCACCCAGAGTGCCCATGGGCGCTAATGCTGGTGAGCCAAACAATCCTGAAATGCAAATGGGAATTGTTAAAGCAACCCTTGAGCAACTCATTGAAATTCCATCGGCAGGTAAAATTGTGCCACTACCCTTTGAATACACAGCTAAAGTATAAAACTCTCTTTAAATTAATAACCAGTTTTAAAAGCAGGATTAAGCATGGATAGGGAAGAAAAATCCTATTTGTGCTTAAATATGATTATACCCGTATATATTTTGTGTCGATATCATAAATGTATCGGCCTATGAACGGGATTGTTGATGGATTAAATCCAGAAGAAAAGCAGACCATATTATGTGATCATCAGGAGAATGAATTATGACAAGCAACCGTATCTTTAATGCCATCGATACCCATACGGCAGGAGAACCAACAAGAATTATAACAAAGGGCGTACCTACAATTATTGGTAAGACCATGATGGAAAAGAAAGAATATATGGAAGAACATTTGGATTGGCTAAGGCGAGCAGTCATGCTAGAGCCAAGAGGCCATGCCAATATGTTTGGAGCTATTTTGACTGAACCCGTTCATCAAGATGCTGATATAGGGATTATCTTTATGGATGCTGGTGGCTATCTTAATATGTGTGGTCATGGCACCATTGGTACCTCGATGGCAGCAGTAGAAACTGGCATCGTACCTAAAGTGGAACCCATCACTAAGGTTAGGTTAGATGCTCCTGCTGGGCTTGTCGAAGCCTCTGTGGCAGTGGTGGATGGTAAGGTGAAGTCAGTTACTGTAACTAACGTACCATCTTTTCTCTACCAACAAGATGTAAAAGTGACGACACCCATGTTAGGTGAGGTTACTTTTGATATTGCCTTTGGTGGATCCTTCTTTGCTTTAATTAAATCAGATTATTTGGGCTATGATATTTTACCGGAACATAGTGAGGAATTGATGAATCAAGCCTTGGAATTACGAGAAATTATTAACCGTGAAATCAAAGTGTCTCACCCTTTGCAGCCTCATATCAAAACAGTCGATCTCATTGAAATATATGGTCCTGCTGTTTCCGCCCAGGCGGATGCCCGTAATGTAGTGATTTTTGGTGACCGTCAGATTGATCGCTCTCCCTGTGGAACAGGAACTAGTGCAAAAATGGCTACACTATGCGCCAAAGGCAAACTGGCAATCGGTGAAGAATTTGTTTATGAATCTATTACAGGAACCATGTTTCAAGGGAAAATAATAAGTAAGACGAAAGTTGGAGAATTTGATGCCTATATCCCACAGATTACAGGGTCTGCTTGGATCACAGGATTTAACCAATTTGTGATTGATGATTCAGACCCAGTCAAGTATGGATTCACATTAAAGTAGAAATTAGGCTAAATTATTAAAAACTCAACAGAGAACTTGAAAAAAATGAAGAAATCTAATGGAAACAAGATAATAAGAAAGAGTCAAACCAAACAAATGATTGATTGGTTTGGCTCTTTTTTCGATGAAGATGCTAGATTAGGTTAAAGAAATTTAGATAAGGAAGCATATATTTAATGGCGAAAATTTGCGAAGAGAAGGTGAAAGAGTATAAATCAATTGCTATGCTGAAGATTTATAACTACAATGGAGTTAATAAAGAGAGGTGAAGTTTCATGCCAACACAGGAAAATATGCGGTTAAATTATAAAAGGACGCTACTAATTGGTCTGGGCTTTTTTGCAAGCTCACTGCTTTGGAGTATCTATAACAGTTTTGTGCCACTGATTCTCCAAGATTTCATTACGTCTACCACCACCGTTGGGTTAATTATGACAATTGATAATGTGTTTGGAGTCATTTTCCAACCCTACTTTGGAGCGAAAAGTGACCGGACCCATAATCGGCTTGGTCGAAGGATGCCCTACGTATTAATTGGAGCACCAATTTGTGCAGTACTATTTGCCTTTATACCACATTTAAAATATCTTTGGCTTTTAATGCTAGTCGTTATTATTTTTAATTTTGTAATGTCTATTTGGCGAGCACCGATGATTGCTTTAATGCCCGATTTAACACCAGACCCCTTGCGCAGTAAAGCAAATGGTTTGATTAACTTAATGGGTGGAATTGCATCGATTATTGCTTTTCTAGTTGGCGGACGCATTGCCCATGCCTATGGTCGAGGCGCCATTTTCTTAATGGGTTCAATTATTATGCTCATTGCTGTGGTGATTTTATTTTTAACCATCAAGGAAAATAAACTGAATCCTCGTTTGGTTGAAAAGGCTAGAGTTGCAGCCGAAAATCAATCTGGGATTGAAGATAAAGAGCAGCCTGCTAAAGGTTTGGGTTTTGGACTAGAAGGCTTTAATAAGCTTTCTAAAGCGTCCAAGCGAAGTCTATTTTTCTTGCTTCTAGCAATATTCTTTTGGTTTGCGGCCTATAATGCGGTGGAAACCTTTTTTACAAGTTATGCGACAACAGTTTTAGGTCAATCAGAGGGTCAGGCAGCCATTTTATTATCCTTCTTCTCTGTTGCTTTTGTTGTGTTTGCACTTCCTTCAGGAATTCTAGCGGAGAAAATTGGTAGACGGCGTACCATCCTAATGGGGCTGATTGGATTAGTATTGGTATTTATCCCTCTTATGTTTTTAGAGAACCTATGGAGCATTCGGATTTTATTACTATTAGGCGGACTCTTCTGGGCTTGTATTAACATTAATTCTTTGCCCATGGTTCTTGAAATGGCCGGCGAAGATGAGCTGGGAACCTTCACAGGCTACTATTATTTCTTCTCTTTTTCAGCCTCCATTGTAAGTCCAATTTTATTTGGATTCGTGCGCGATATGTCTGGGTCATTCCGTTCTCTGTTTGTCTATGCACCAATTGCCTTTGCTTTAGCTCTCTTAGCTATTTTACAAGTGACTCATTTTAATCGCTCAGATCAAGAAAATGAAGTGGAATAATTAAAGAAATCTGATTCAATGCCAGTATTGAAAGATAACAAAAAAGAAAGTCTTCAAGCTAAATCAAGCATGGAGATTTTTTTTGAGAAAAATCTTTCTCAAAAGATGAGAGTGATTTTTTGGAACTGATAAAGGCCTGGAATCTATATGAATGATAAATAAAATTCTTGCTTTAAGGTGGGGGTAAGGAGAGAGAAATATCGTTAGCCAATTT
>JAAZGI010000317.1 GCA_012511315.1 Clostridium sp. | reverse complement strand
TGCAGTGGAAGGGATTCCATCGGTCTTGAGAAGAAGATATCATGTGGACCAGATACCCGTCCGGGGATTCGTGCGCTCTAAAATATGGTACACCCTGAAAATCGGGGCAATTAATGCGAAGCGAGCTATCGCAAAGGCATTCTCTCGCTTATTTATCGTAATACAAAACCATTTTGACAGTTTAAACAAGAACAAAAACCAGATGATAATAAGAAAATTAAGGATGAGAATCGCTTAACCTTAATTTTGACACCCGAACCAAATTTGTCTTCTTAAAATGAATTTTTTAAAAGTGGAAATAAAATAACTACGGGTAATTATATTAATCTTCAAAAAATGACCAGCACTTTATATTATCTTTATTAAAGAAAACCTTTTCATTCTTAATTTTTATTTCAATAACTAGATCTCAGCCCATTACTACTAAATCAAAAACCCTTTCCAAAGCACATTCAAAAACTGCATCCTCTTCGACCTCTGAGTCAGTAACTCAACCGGCTACTGTTCCAATAACTCAAGCAGCCACGGCCACATCCACAACTCCTGCACTAACAAAATCAACTGTAAGTACACAAGCCTTGGCTAATCCTAATTCTGTAGCAGACAGCCAGATCAAGGCCTCTTCTTCTCAGAGTGCTAAAAAATCTAATTCTACCTCTACAAAGTCCTCCTTCTCTGAAAAAGCAACAAGTCCAAGTTATAAAACTCTCAGTTCATCAGGTAATCTAGAAGTCCATTTCTTAGATGTGGGTCAGGGTGATTCCATCTTAATAAAATTACCCAACAAGCAAACCATGCTCATTGATGCAGGAGAGGCTGCGCGAGGAATTGGCGTTGTAAACTATATAAAAAGTAAAAACATTAAAAAATTAGATTATGTTGTAGCGACTCATCCCCACGCCGATCATATCGGTGGAATGGCTCAGGTCATCAACACTTTCCCCATCGACAGGTTTATTATGCCCCGCAAAGAGCATACCACTAAAACATTTGAAAGAATGCTGGATGCTCTGATTGCCCGCGATGTTAAAGTAACGGAAGCCAAAGCTGGCGTCTCTATTTTAAAAAGCCAAGACTTAGACATTCAGATTTTAGGACCCAGTCCTAACCTTTTGGATTCAAATTTAAACAATCATTCTGCCATCGTTAAAATAACCTATCTAAATAACAGCTTTTTATTCGTCGGCGATGCAGAACAAAAAGCTCTGGCTAAAATACCCAAGATGAATCTTGATGTATTAAAGATGGGACACCATGGATCAGATACATCTTCTAGTTTAAGTTTTCTAAAAAAAGTTAGCCCCCAGCATTCCGTCATATCTGTAGGTAAAAATCAGTATGGACATCCTAACCAAAGCACTTTAAATAATTTAAGCTCAGTGGGTTGCAGAGTATATCGTACGGATCAAGCCGGAACTATCATTGTAACTTCCGATGGCAAGACCATTTCGGTTAACGCTTCTCCATCTGCAATAGTCGCTTCTAAGTCGGATAAACCGACAACAAAAAAATCAAGTACCAAGCCTCCAACCACTAAGGTCAAAAAGTCTACATCAACAAAAAAGAATACTACTAAACCACCTCTAACTAAAGTTAAAAAGACCAAACCAACTACAACTAAACCGCAAAGCACTAAACCTCCATCTACAAAACAATCCGAAAATAAGGAAAGAACTGTCTATGGAACTAAAACTGGAAAGAAATACCATGAAAATGGCTGCCGTCACTTATCAAAAAGCAAAATACCAATGTCCTTGGACAAAGCCATAAAAAAAGGGCTAACCCCTTGCAAAGTCTGTCATTAAATAAATTTATAAGGAGTGTAACGCAATGAATAAAACGACTTTTACCATCGATCGCTTTGAGGGTGAGTTTGCAGTCTGCGAACTAGAAAATATGACCTTTGCCAATCTTCCAAAAGAATTCCTACCTGAGGGAGCCGTCGAGGGTTCTACCCTTAGCCTTGAATTAGATGCGGATCTAGAACAAACAGACAGAACTCGTATCAAAGGAAAAATGGACCAATTATTTCAAGATTAATAAACTTAATCTTGTTATACGGCTCTTTTAAAAAATAGCCAACCCTTGCAATCAAAAAACTGATTTAAAAAACCATCCCCTACCTGAAATAATCAAGGGGATGGTTTTTACTATTTTGTGCTCATTTTTAGAATTCATCATAAAAGATCTGTGTATCTTTATTGAAACCATTTTTCTTTAGAACATCGTTAGCTGCTTTCAGGAACCCTGGGGATCCACAAAGGTAGGCTTCTTTGCCTTCTGCTCCCGTTCCTGCTGATAAATCACGATCTAGAACTTCAGTGACCAGACCTTTTTCACCGGTCCAATCATCGTCAGGTTGAGATAAAATAGGGATGAATTTAAAGTTTTCATTTTCTTTGTCAAGGTTTGTAAATTCTTCCATATAATAAAGATCCGCTTGGCTTTTAGCTCCAAAGTAGAAAATCATGTTCACTGGAATCTTTTTATAAAGATTATCATAGATTAGGGATCGCATGGGTGCTAGACCTGAACCACCAGCTACCATGATCATAGTGTCACAGTTGCCCCGGTAGTAGAAATCCCCATAAGGACCTGACAGACGAACTTGATCGCCCTCGTTCAAGTGTTCATGAACGTAAGTGGTACACAATCCTTCTGGTACTTTTCGGATTAAAAGCTCAATATGCTTATTGTCTTGGGGAGGAGATGACATGGAGTAAGCTCGGAATACTACATCCTGAACTTTAGCATAGGGTTTTGTGTAAAACTGCATAAATTGACCCGCTTTAAAACTAATGGTTTCGCCTTCAGGCAGAGCCATACGTAATCGTTTGATGTCGTAGGTCATATCTTCCATCTCTTCAAGTTTAGTCATGTATTCTTTAATATTAAATAATTCTTCTGGTATTCCCAGTTTCATGTCGCTTTTAACTTTGATTTGACAAGCCAATCGATAGTGACCGTCTCGTTCTGACTGCGTCAAATATGGTTCTTCCGTGGGTAGTAATGGACCTGCGCCTTCAAATACCTGAACCTTACAAAGACCACAGGTAGCTTTCCCTCCACATGCAGATGGAATAAAGAGCTTTTGGTCTGACAAGGTGGTTAAAAGGTTGGTTCCACCATCCACCACCATCTCTTTGGCACCATCATTAATATCGATTTTACACTCGCCATAATCATTTAAATAGCGTTCTGCAACAGAGATTACGATGGATAAAACTCCGGCAATCCCAGTGATGCTTAAGGTTCCTGTTAATATTTCCTGTAACATACGCTTATCTCCCCCTATTGAATCACGAAGATGTCGAAGAAGGCAAACAAGCCCAAGATCATCATTCCTATATCTTAAAAGAAATAACGTCCCTTTGAAATCCACGTGGTATTTTATTCTTAGCAATCTTTACTTTAATGACAACCAGCATAGAAATGGCCAGTCACCAACCAGTTCCAGAACCAAAGTTAAAGAAATGGACTGGAGCAGGCTATTATGCATAATAAGACCGCACAATAAATATTATAACACTTTTAATTATACCCTTTGCTCGAATGGATTTGATAGTTTTCTTTA
>JAAZGI010000316.1 GCA_012511315.1 Clostridium sp. | reverse complement strand
GAAAATGCAATTACAGAAAAAGAAGCTAAAGTCATAAAAGCTAAATTAGTATGTGAAGCTGCCAATGGACCAATTACTCCTGAAGCAGATGCAATACTTAAAGAAAAAGGCATTGTAGTTACTCCAGACATTCTAACAAATGCTGGCGGAGTTACAGTATCATACTTTGAGTGGGTACAGAATAGATACGGATACTACTGGTCAGAAAAAGAAGTAGAAGATAAACAAGAAGAAAAGATGGTAAGTGCATTTAATGATATTTGGGCTTTAAGTGAAGAGTATGATGTAACAATCAGAGACGCAGCTTACATGAACTCAGTTAAAAAAGTTGCTGATGTCATGAAGCTAAGAGGTTGGTACTAAAATACCTCTTGTCAAAGTTATAATATAAATAAACGAAAGGAAGCTACGGTGAGAAGTCATCATGGCTTCCTTTCGTTTATTTATAAAATCAGCATACAAGCATTATAATAGGTGAGGAATCACACGTAGATTTTAATACTCAAAACAATTTTGCGCACATGGTATTGTCTGAAACACATGATATTTTCTGGAAGACTTGAGATAGGTTGAGCAGGTGAGATCAGGTATTACAACCAAGGAAGGTTTTCGGCCAAGGTTTATTTGAATATTTAAAGATGGTTTGCCAAGAACTAGATCTTTAAGTGTTTAATGGGTAATATTTATCAATTCAGTGTAGATGTTGACGATGCTGAAGGGAAAACTAAAAGCATATAACAGTGGTGCGGAGGTGAAAAACAGCAGGGGAGGTGAAAGGATTAGGATTGGGGCATTAGTAAAGGGAACTTTAGAGTAGGCCCTGTAAACCTGCTATAATGAAATCATAAAATACTTGTTTTAGAAAGAAAACTTGAATTTTATGAATGGGAAAGTAGTGCGAGCTGCATATTAGTTTTGAATTCAAAACTAAAAATAAAAGTTGAGGAAATATAGGGAGTGTAGCAAATGAACTGCCACTAGTGTGTATTCGAATTTAAATGCCCAAGGTAATTGAAAGTAGATGTGATCTAGTCATTGTAGATTTAGGGAGGCCTTAGCTATGAGTTATCTTACCTGGATGTCTTTTCTTTCGTATAATATAATAACCTCGATTACCCCAGGACCGATGAACATCATTGCTATGAATGTGGCAGGTAATCAGGGCGTTCGGGGTGGTCGGTCGATTTATGCAGGACTGATATTAGGTCTCACAGTGGTAATCCTTTTGTGTGGTTTATTTAGCTCGACTTTAGTGGCAATCTTACCAAATTTGATTCAATATATGAGGTTTATTGGTAGTGCCTACATTATGTGGATTGCCTGGGTAATCCTACGGAGTCGACCAGAGAGTGTAGATGGTCAATCCACAGAACTTAATTTTAACCGAGCTTTTTTGTTGCAATTTATTAATGTAAAAGCATATATTTGGGCGATTACAGTTTATTCCCTTTATGTCCTTCCCACTAAACCAAATATTGCTATTATTGTTGCTTTTGCTGGACTAATGCTTTTCATTGCAGTTCTTTGCGCCATGATATGGGCTTTCTTTGGAGTTATTCTCAGCAGCTTTTTACAAAAATACTGGCGTGCAGCCAACGTCATTATGGCTGTTATGCTTTTTTATAGTGCAATTAATCTATTGAGCCCTCTATAAACATTGTGCAAAGGGGAAAACCAAGGTAATGATAAAGAAAGAGGCGAGGGGAAATCTTAAAAGTAACTTTCTTATGGATTAGAGTGCATTTTTTTAGTAAGGCTTTGGGATGCAGATTGCCATAACTGCTAAGAGGTAAATTTGTTGAGTCTGATACTTAGAAGGGGAACCACTTGACTCAACATGTATTAATTAAGACACTCTAAATTTGATTTTAAAGAGGGAGAGGTGGACAATGTCGAAATTAAAAATTAGTGATTCAGCGAGGTTGTTGGGGACGCTTAGGCTAGGAAATGGTGTTTATGTTGCTCAAGGCAGTATCCTGCGTTCAGTTAGAG
>JAAZGI010000315.1 GCA_012511315.1 Clostridium sp. | reverse complement strand
TGGGAAACCCATGGAAATGCTTATGATCTTTACGAACCCATTTTTTGTTTGGGTTAAAGGATCTTTAGGTATTTGAGCTAGCAGAAACTAAGTATAAAACAGTTATTGACACCACGAAAAATGATTTGCGGATAATCCAAATTGCAAATATTTTATCCAGATTAAAAAGGAATTCGATATGTACGATAAATTTTTCAAACGATTATTTGATTTAATTTTTGCTTTAATACTCCTACCAATCTTTTTATTGGTTTTTATTATAGTGGGACCAATGATTGTTATAACAGATGGGTTCCCTATTTTTTATAATTCCCAAAGGCGAGGAATGCACGGAGTTCCTTTCCAAATGTATAAGTTTCGATCCATGAAAAATAATGCCCCTGATATCCGTAATGAGGATGGTTCAACTTTTAATAGTGAAAATGATCCACGAATCACAAGAATAGGTAAGATTTTAAGAAAGCTTTCTATTGATGAGATACCACAGCTTCTTAACATTATAAAAGGTGATATGAGTTTCGTTGGTCCAAGACCAAACCTTTCAACTAAAAGTTATTCCAGCTTGGATGATTTAAGAAAAAAAAGGCTATCGGTTCGACCGGGCATTACCGGCTACAGTCAAGCTTATTATCGAAATTCAATTTCTCAGCATGAGAAGTATGTGTATGACGGATACTATGTAGATCATATTTCATTTGTATTAGATTTTAAAATTATTTTAAAGACATTTTCTACGGTCCTCTTGAGGAAAAATATATATATTAATAAACCTGATTCAAAAAATCAGTCCTAAAGACTGTTGTTCTAAAAGGTATTGTCTTTTAATCTAATATGGGAAACGAAAGACTACTTAACTTTAACTAAGACTTAAAAACAACTTAAGTACTTGCTTAATTCAAATGCTAATTTAATCAAGCAAGAGTGGTTGAATGAACTCAACAGATGAAGAAGCTCAATAGATGAATGAGCTCAATAGATGTCGGCTTGAATTTTATTTCGGAGGAAATTATGACAGAACAAAAAATACTTCTAGTCTTGGGAGGAACTTCCGCATCCTTAGACGTGGTTCGCACGGCACAAGAAATGGGTGTCTACGTTATCGTGACAGATAACCAAGAAAATGGGGTGGCTAAGGACTTGGCTGATGAGTCCGCCACAGTTAGTACCACTGATATGGATGGTTTGCTAAGGCTAATCAAAGAAAAAAATATAGATGGTGTGTTCTGTGGACCCAGTGAGTTTAACATTCAAAACACGATGAAAATTTGTAAACTTGCAAACTTACCTTTTTACGTAACAAAAGAACAATGGGATATCTGTTCAAATAAAGAAAGCTTTAAACAGCTTTGTCGTGATAATGATGTGCCCACTGTTCTAGAGTATGATGTGGACTTGAATTCTGCTCATGAGTTATCAGCCGATGATATAAAATATCCTGTGATTATTAAGCCCGTTGATGGTTGTAGTTCAAAGGGAATCAGTGTTTGTTATTCCGGGGATGAATTGAAACAAGCTTATGATGAAGCCCTTGAATTTTCGGAAAGTGAACGAGTCATTGTGGAAAAATACATTGAGAATGGTGGCACGGTAACATCAGTTCGCTATATTGCAAATGATGGGAAACTGTATTTGTCTTTAACTGGAGATACTTATATCGTGGATCCTTATCATAGAACGGCACTTATCAGTGCAGTGACCATTTTCCCGTCAAAACATACGGATATGTATGTTAAAGACATTGATGAGCGTGTCCAGGCTATGTTTGAGACGATTGGTATTAAAAATGGGGTTCTTTTTATGCAGTCTTTAACGGAAGGCAATCATCTGTATTTTCATGAAATGGGTTTACGACTAAGCGGTGGTTTAACCTATCAAATTACAGAAACTGCCAATGGTGTCAATGACTTAAAAATGATGATTCGCTATGCTTTGGGTGGCCCAATGGCTTATAAAGAAGAAATTGAGCTAATCGATCCCAACTTAAATGGCAAGATAGCTGCCAGCTTGTGCATTCCTCTTAAAGTTGGCCGGATTAAATC
>JAAZGI010000314.1 GCA_012511315.1 Clostridium sp. | reverse complement strand
TCAATCTGCTGGCTGATTTCTAATTGGCCAGGATAGAAAATGACTTCTACACTCTCATAGGGGAATTCTTTTGATACTTGATCTTTTACTTCATTCACATTCAACGTTTTAATCGGTGCCAGCATCATGTCGGTCATGCCAGGGTCTTCTAACATCCACATATTGTAATTCCAAAATCTGGACTCTTTTTTAGTTGGCCCATTGAGACGCTCCCGGTTAGAAATAGCTGACAACACCTTTCGAACGCTCGCTGCGTTAAATTCGTCGTCATAGGCAGACTTCATTTCTGATGTATTAGCTAATTCATCAAGAAAAAGATCTGACACTTTTTCCCGGTCCTTCACCGATGCCCATACAAACAGCATGGTTTCCAAAGCTTTTGTGTTTACTTTAATTTCTTTTAACATTTATTTACCTCCAAATATTTATCCGCTTTATTTTTCTCTAACTTAGTTTGTCCATTCAGTCTGTTTTTAGATTGGAACCCTATGTATTAGACCTTTAACTTCTTGTTACAACACCTACCGGTGGAACAATTCATACTTTAATCTTTTAATCTTTTAATCTATTAATGAGCAACGTCTTAGATTAGCCCGCCATCAATGGTAAGGATCTGACCATTGATATAAGAAGCTTCCTCCGATAAAAGAAACACAGCAGCTCTTGCTACATCATGGGCGGTTCCCATTCGGTTAGATGCCAGATAGCAAACCATTTGATCTTTTTCTTCCTTGGTTAAGTTGCCATTCATTTCTGTGTCAATTAATCCTGGCGCAATGGAATTTACCCGAATTCCCATGGGTGCCATCTCTTTGGCTAAAGATTTTGTAAAGGCATTAATTCCAGCTTTAGTCATGGCATAAGCAACCTCATTGGCCGCTCCTGCTTGAGACCAAATGCTCGAGATATTTAATATGGCTCCTTTGGTGGCTAAGAGATGAGCTAGGGCATGGCGCGTCACATTAAAGGTTCCTTTTAGATTGGTATCCATTAAAAGGTCATAATCTGCTTCCGCCATTTCCATTAATAAGCCATGGTGACTAAGCCCAGCATTATTAACTAAAATATCCAAGCGACCACATAAAGCCACAATTTCTGTGACCATTTGGCCTGCTTCTTTAAAGTTAGATATATCTGCTTGATAAAGAATTCCGTTCCCGCCAGCTCCTCTAATTTCCTCAAGTGTAGCTTCCGCCCGTGCTCGATTCGATTTATAATTAATAACTACGAAAATTCCATTTTCCGCCAATTCCATGGCAATACTTTTCCCAATTCCTCGGGAAGAGCCTGTGACAATGGCTACCTTATTCATGGATGGCCCCCTTTCCTGTCTTCATTACCTTAAATAGTTTACCACAACTATTATACTCCTGTGAGCCATAAAAATAAGTCTTCCAAATGGAAGACTTATTTTTTAACTACTCACCACTTAGCTAAACCTATCGGTTTTAACCTTTAAGTGGGGCTTCTTGGGAATAGAGCATACTTGACAGCTTATTTCTTTGCTAACAGCGGTGTCTCTTGTTTACTGAGCTATCCCGGTAGTTCCCACGGTTCTTGTTTTCTAAAGGCATTCACCACCCACCCATGGAGGATGGGCGACTTCTGCTTAGGTTAAGTTAAATTTAGTTATCTTGGTCCATTTTAACAATAGGTGGATTAACTGGAGTGTTTTTAATAATATCAGCCAAAGCAGCTACAGATCCCAGTGCCGACATCCCTTCTACAGGTAAAATCAACTTGTTGGCAGGGTTCATGGAAAGTTCCTTTAAGGCTTCAACCTGTTTTAAAGCAATCACTCGTGCATCAGTTCCCGATTCAATAATAGATCGGTTAACCCGCATAATTGCTGACGCATCTGCATCTGCCAATAATTCAATGGCTCGTGCCTTACCTTGAGCTTCCAGTAATTGAGATTCTTTTAAACCTTCTGCTCTACGAATGTTTGATTCTTTTTCAGCTTCTGCTCGTAAAATATTGGACTGTTTTTCACCTTCTGCTCTAGCAATGGCAGAGCTTCTATCACCTTCAGCGATCAGAATGGCCGCACGTTTTTCACGTTCAGCTTTCATCTGCTTTTCCATGGCAATCTGGATTTCTTGTGGTGGAACAATATTTTTGATTTCAACAGATAAGATTTTAATTCCGTAGGCATCGGTAATGGAGTCAACAATATCTAACAGTTTCATATTAATTTTGTCTCGACCAGCTAATACTTCATCCAATGACATGTCACCAATAATATTTCTCATATTGGTGATTGTGGAATACATAATACCGTACACATAATTTTCAATGTTATAAACGGCATCTTTAGCATTTAACACCTGATAGAAAATAACATTATCCGCTTGAATATTTACGTTGTCCTTGGTAATAACATTTTGTGGCTCAATGTCCAAAATCTGCTGCTTCATGGAAATCTTTTTACGAACAAAGTCCATAAAAGGAATCATAATGTGCAAACCAGGAGGCAGCACCCGATAAAATTGTCCTAATCGTTCCACGACATAGACGTATCCAGTGTTAACGACCTTGACGGAAGAAATAATGACTACTAAGACCAATACTGCAATAACAATGCCTATAATCCAACCCATACTCTAAATCTCCTTCACTATGTATAATCGATTGTTTTTAATTCCAATAATCCGGAATTGTTCACCTTTTTTTATGACCTGTCCCTCATTGCGGAGCAGCCAGTAGATACCATTAACTTTTTGTTGCTCTTCTTCAACAATATCCCTTTCTGCCGTGTGCAAAGATCCAATAATTTTGTCCGTCAGAATTGGGGTCTGATCAATGTGCTTTTTCAAGTACTTGCGACTGATTTTCGAGCCAATCACGAAGGCTAACGCTCCAACAAGACAGGCTGTAACAATCTGTAATGGGGCGCCAGCGCCAAGGCTACCGACAAATATTGCCGACAGAAAACCCAACCCCATCCAGGAGTAGAGAATATTGCTCGTAGCCATATCTAATATGACAACGACAATAATTAGTGCGATCCAAATCCATGCCATTTATTATCCCTCCAGTTCAGGGCTTCTCCCTGTCTGTTCCTTTCTTTTATGCTACTTCAAGTTCATTAAAGGTTGATTAACCAATTTCCTGCATCTTGTAAGCGCAATGAGAAATGGATGAATGAATTTTTTCTTATGTTAATCATAACATAAATTGTATCTTGACCGAACCTTTAACCTATTACCAATACAAGTAAATTTTTCCCTTCTAAAAATGAGGAAATTTATGAAATCTCCTCATTTTAAGTGTGCATATTTATTTGTATTGAGCCCTATTACCTATGATTTCCCTAGTCCCTTTTAATATCACTTCACTTTATCATAACCTTAGAGATTATTTTAAAACACCAATATCCTTTCGCCAAAAGATGGGTTGGTCTTTGAAATGATCTAAATAGTCCAGGATCAACTGGCGAGCTTCTTCTTGTTTTCCTTTGGCAGTTACCCCAAAGATTCGCCCACCACATGATTTCATGACGCCGGCTTCTTCATGAACACCAGCTATAAAAGGTTTAACCCCTGTCTTATCCGGGAAATCTAAAGGAATGTTTTTCACGTAATTGCCGGGATAACCTTCTCCTGCTGCAATAATGCACAGTGCCGTATCATCGGAGAAGTGCATAGAATCTTCTTTTAAATTACCATTTACTGCATCCTTTAAAATAAGAGCTAAATCCGATTCAAGTAAGGTTAGGACGCTCTGGGTTTCTGGATCGCCAAAGCGCATATTATATTCCAATAATTTAGCCCCATCCGTGGTCAGCATCAATCCGAAAAAAATGCAAGCAGGATCTGTCATCCCCCTTTTTTTTAAACCAACTTCAGTTGGCTTTAAAATATTGTCCATAAAATCTTGGCGAGCCTCTTTAGTAAAATAGGGGGCGGGAGCCACCGTTCCCATCCCTCCGGTGTTCGGTCCTAGGTCGCCGTCAAAGGCACGCTTATGATCCATGGAAGAAACCATGGGGTGAATCCTCTGACCATCAAAAATCGAAAGTACCGATACTTCTGGACCCACCAAACATTCTTCTATAACTACTGTTTGACCGGCCTCCTCAAACACATGTTGCACCATTAAGTTTTTCAAGGCAACTTCGGCTTGTTCCTGATCCAAGCAAATAGTAACTCCTTTCCCTGCGCAAATTCCAGAGGCTTTAACTACCAAGGGATAGGGATGGTCTTTAATGTAATCAAGAGCCGGCTCTAGTTCATCAAAACACTGATACTGGGCTGTCGCGACTCCAAAATCGTCCATAAATTGTTTGGAATACTGTTTGGATCCTTCAAGGGTTGCTTCATCAGCACCCGGTCCAAAGACGGCTAATCCCTTTGCACGGAATAGATCTGCTACGCCAGCCACTAAAGGTGCTTCCGGTCCCACCACAGTCAAATCTACATCCTCTTTTAGAGCAAATTCCACCATGTCTTCATAGCTGTCTAAAGTCATGCAGCGGCACTTGTCTTCTTCGGCAATTCCAGGATTTCCAGGCACAACCACAACCTCTTTTACTTTGTTTGACTGAGCTAATTTCCAAGCCAAGGCATGTTCGCGGCCGCCTCCACCGATTATCATAAATTTCATTTAAAACTCCTAATGTCTAAAGTGACGCAACCCAGTAAAAACCATAGCTATACCCAGGTCATCGCAGCGTTTAATGGATTCTTCGTCTTTTAAAGATCCCCCTGGTTGGATTATTGCTTTGATACCATACCGATGGGCTTCTTCCACCACATCTGGGAAGGGGAAAAACGCATCCGATGCCAAACACCGTCCCGTCTTGGCATGGTCTAAAGCATATCGAGCTGCATCAATTCGGTTCACATAGCCACCACCAATTCCAAGAGCCGCTCCATCCTTTGACACCACAATGGCATTGCTCTTGGTAAACTTACAGACTTTCATAGCGAAGATCAGTTCGGCCATTTCTTCATCGCTGGGAACTGTCTTAGTCACCACCCTTAATTCATCAAATAGGGCTCGATCTTCTTCTTGAATTAAAATGCCCCCATCAGAGGAGATTAAAGTGGTGCCGCCACTAGGTTTTTCTTTCATTTCAATAATAATTAGATTCTTTTTGCTTTTTAATAAATCCAAGGCTTCTTCGGTGTAAGCTGGTGCACACACAATATGGAGCATGGTTTCCAACATGCTTTCAGCGCAAGCTAAATCCACTATCTGATTAACCCCAACAATTCCACCAAAAATAGATATTGGATCACAAGCATGGGCCCTTTGGTAGGCCTCCTGAGCACTTTTACCCAAAGCCACCCCACAAGGAGTATTGTGTTTAATCGCTGCGCAGCAAGGCTCCTCAAAGTCAGAGACAATACGCCAGGCAGCCTCCACATCTTTAAAGTTAATATAACCCATGGCTTTGCCATGATGTTGTACAAAACTGGTCATGAACCCAGCTTTGCCTTCCACTCTATAAAAACTTCCCTTTTGGTGAGGGTTCTCACCATACCGCAGATCATGACTCTTTTTTAAGTGAAGGGTCATTTCTTCTTGGAATAATTCTTGGTCTTTGCTTGTCTCCTGTCCTATGGTTTCTGGCTCATTGTACCCTTTTTGATTTTCTTGGCTTTCTTCTTGTAACCACTTTAAAATAGCTCCATCGTAATGAGCTGTTTTTTCAAACACTGCCAAGGCCAATTCTTTCTGATAGGCAAACAAATCTCTGTCACTGGAAAACATTTCCATAAACGTTTGGTATTGACTAGGGTCAGATAAGACAAAAACATCTTTAAAGTTTTTGGCGGCGGATCGAAGCATCGATGGTCCACCAATATCAATAAATTCGATGAGCTCTGCAAAAGATAGCCCTTCCTTTAACTTTTCCTCAAAGGGATATAAATTAACACAGACAAGGTCAATGGTCTCAATCTTTTCAAGCGCCAAAGTTTCCATATGCGCTTTATCATCTCGCCTAGCTAAGATGCCACCATGTACATTAGGATGAAGAGTTTTAACCCGACCGTCCAAAATTTCTGGAAACCCAGTCACACTGTCAACGGAGCGAACTGGAATTCCTGCCTCCATTAAAAAACGCGCCGTCCCTCCTGATGAAATAATATTAAAACCTTTCTCCATTAAAAACTGAGCCAGTTCCAAGACCCCATCTTTCTTAAAAACTGAAATTAAAGCGTTCAATTATTTTTCTCCCCTCATAATAAAGCTGTGTGAGTGACTCCTAATTCCCTTGATGTAGATTCCACTCATCAAAATCTTAGCAACAAACCACTTAGAACTTCTCCACTTAAACTTTTTCATTCATTTATTGGATTGATTCCTGATTCATCTCCGCGATGGCTATTAAAAGTCCTTCCACCAAACAAATATGTTCCAAGGGCAAAATTCGATCCCTTAAACTGGCCGGTGTATCATCCGGCTTAACTGCGACTTTCTTTTGCACTAGAACTCTTCCTTGATCCACTTTTTCATTGACCAAATGACAGCTACAACCGGATTCAGTTTCTCCATTAGCCAGAACTGCTTCATGAACATTCATGCCATACATTCCCATGCCACCATATTTAGGTAACAGGGATGGATGAATATTTAAAATCCGATTTGGGAAAGCCTTGATTAACTGAGGTCCTAGTATGGACAAATATCCTGCTAAAACGATAAAGTCTACCTCCTTTAGGCCTTCTCCTAACTGGTCTTGAAAGTCATCTGCCCTGCGGTCAAGCTCCCGGGTTTTAATCCCATACTGTTCGGCTCGCGCTAAGGCCTTGCAAGGACGATCCGATAGCACCTTCGTCACTATATAAGGCGACTCCTTTGTCTCAAGACTATATCGAACCACCGCCTCCATATTTGTTCCATTCCCCGAAGTTAGAATCGCCACTTTAAAGGGAGTATTATGAACTATTTCAGACATATGGCCTCTTCCTCAGCTGTTTTAGCTTCCACATAGCCCATCACTACAGGCGCCTCGCCTTGTTCTTGAAGAATGGCTAGGGTTTGATCCACATCCGCCGGATCCACGCAGATAACAAAACCAATGCCCATATTAAAGGTGTTATACATAGATTCTGCCTCTGCTCCACGACGAATCGCTTCCAGGAAGATGGCTGGAACTTCGTAGCTTGAAAGGTTGACCACTGCTTTTAAATCGTCGCCGGCAAACATCCTTGGAATATTTTCAATGAATCCCCCACCGGTCATATGTGCTAAGCCGTGAACTTTTACTTTTTCAAGTAGAGCCTGAACAGGTTTCACATATATACGAGTTGGCGTTAAGAGTTCTTCCCCAATGGTGTGATCTTGCCAAGGTTCACTAAAATCTGTAAACAGCTTTCTGACCAAAGAATAGCCATTGGAATGAAAACCAGAAGAAGGTAATCCAATCAAAACATCTCCGGAGTTAATCGCCTTTCCATCTATGATTTCATCTTCTTCGCAAACGCCCACGCAAAAACCCGCAATATCATATTCACCTTCTTTATAAAAACCAGGCATTTCTGCCGTTTCTCCCCCTACCAAAGCTAAATTGCCAAGGAGACAGCCATCGGATACGCCCTTAACAATATCAGCGGCAACTTCAGAGTCCAGCTTGCCGCAAGCAAGATAGTCTAGAAAAAACATCGGTTTTGCCCCATGACAAAGAATATCGTTCACACACATGGCCACCACATCAATACCAATGGTGTCATACTTTTCAAGGGCAAAGGCGATTTTCAATTTAGTTCCTACGCCATCTGTCCCCGATACTAAAACCGGCTTCTTATAGCCTTGTGGAAGGCGCATAAAAGCCCCGAAGGAACCCAAGACGGATAGAACATCAGAATTTAAAGTCCGAGCAGCATAGCCCTTGATTTTTTCTACCGTCCGATAGCCTTCATGAATATCTACCCCAGCTGATTTATAATTTGTCATTTTCTTCCCCTTTCTTGCTTAACAGTTTTGTATTCAATGGTTTATTGATCATTTCATCCAATGGTGGTTGTAAGTTACCTTGCTGTGTATTTTACGCCAGTCGATTCCTCAACTAGGTTAGGCCCATTATAGTCTGCTTGCTTGTTCGCTTAAATAAGAGCTTTCAAGATTTTCCTAGTCTTGATCATCTTGAGGAATGGACATTGGATAAACCCCTGAAAAACAACCGGTGCAATATCCATTGCCATGGTTCAAGGCTTCTAATAGGCCCTCTTCAGAAATAAAATGCAAGGAATCAGCGCCAATCTCCTGGCAGATTTCATCGCTAGTTTTAACGGCTGCAATTAAGTGTTCCCGATAAGG
>JAAZGI010000313.1 GCA_012511315.1 Clostridium sp. | reverse complement strand
TTTGATTTTTTTCCATCAGAGTATGTTAGAATCTATATTGAATTTAGTTTTTTAGTTTTTAGTTTTTTTCTTTCCCAAGATGAAAACCTTATGATGTTTTCGATGCCAGTTAGCTAGTACAAGAAAAGTAACTAATAAAAAGACAGCTCCATGACTTTGTAGTTGGAAGGTTTGGGATGGTTCCATCGTTATGGTAGAATAGATACAGATTACTAAAAGGAGATTTATATGGAACAAATAGAATACCTGCATGGCTTTAAGAAACTAGGTGAGGAAATCTCAAATGAGACAGGATCCACTGTATGTTATTATGAACATGAAAAAAGTGGAGCGCAGCTTGTCCACCTAAAAAATGAAGATCCACATATGGCCTTTGGGATCGGCTTTAGAACCCCTCCCGAAGACTCCACCGGTGTGGCTCATATCTTAGAGCACTCAGTGCTTTCGGGATCGCGTAAATTTAAGACCCGAGAACCCTTTATGGAACTTTTAAAAAGTTCGATGAATACTTTTTTAAATGCAATGACATTCCCAGATATGACGATTTATCCACTGTCATCGATGAATCAAAAAGATTTCAAAAACTTGGTTGATGTTTACATGGATGCCGTTTTATTTCCTCGGATACATGATATGGAAGAAATCTTTTTACAAGAAGGTTGGCATTATCACCTGTTAGATAAAACGGATCCCATTACTTATAATGGAGTTGTTTATAACGAGATGCGCGGGGCTTACTCTTCCCCTGAAGCCAATGTGGCTCAGGCCGTGGCACGGGCACTTAATGAAGGAACAACCTATGATCACGAGGCTGGTGGTTATCCTTATGATATCCCGAGTCTTTCCTTTGACGATTTAAAGTCTTTCCATAAAAAATATTATCATCCATCAAATAGCTTGATTTTCCTTTATGGAGATGCAAATAGGGAAGAAATTTTCCATTTGCTCGATGAGGAATACTTGACTCATTTTGATGCAAGAAATCCTGATTCTGATTTAGTCTTAAAGAATCAGCCAGCTGGACTTAAGCGTAGAGAATTTAGTTATCCTGGAGACGAAAGTCATACGGCAAAGGAACATTCCTATCTGTCATATGCTGTTTCTTTAGGCCATGCTGATTCAGTAGAAGACACGATGATTAATACCATCTTGTCGGAAATACTCATTAACTCCGAGTCATCGCCACTAAAAAAAGCTTTGCTTGAAAATAATATGGGGGAAGATTTGATGGGTTTATCATCAGACACCTATTATTTAGATTTTGGCCTAGCTGTTAAACATGCTTCGGATGAACGTTTGGATGAATTGGTTGATATCGTTGAAACTACATTAAATAAGCTGGTTGAAGAGGGGATTGATGAAAAGTTACTTTTAGCTTCCATTAATAGAACCGAATTTAAATTGCGAGAAGCAAGGGGATCCTTAAAGGGGATTATGTACTTTATTACAGCCATGAGCGCTTGGCGCTATGGCAATGATCCTATGGCCTTATTAAACTTCCAACCGGTCTTTGATAAGTTCCGAGCTGAGATGAATCACGGCTTTTTCGAAAAAATTATTAAAGAACGAATCTTAGAAAATCCTGTGAAGCTAATTGCTGTTCATCGGCCTGAAACTGGGATGTTCACTAAGATGGACCAAATTCAAGATGAAAAACTAAAAACTTTAAAAGAGTCTTTGTCTGATGAAGAACTGGATGATCTTGTGGTGATGAATCAGAAGCTTTTAAAATTCCAGATGACAGAAGATTCTAAGGAAGATAAAGCAACCATTCCTCATCTTGAAATTGAAGACATTGAACGTAAAATCCCTCACATCGAAGAAACAGAGTTAAAAGAAGGGAATACAACAATTTTGTTCCATCCGTTCATTTCCTCAGACATTAATTATTTGACAGCTTCTTTTTCCATGAGTCAAATCAAGAAAGAGGATATTTTGTGGGTAGGATACCTGTCAGCAATTCTTGGAATTGCAGACACTGAAAACCACAGTTATTCTGAATTAAACAATGAGATTAATATCTATACCTCTGGCATCAGCACCAATCCTGTTGTGTACAAGAAATTATCTCAGGTGAATCAATTTGAAGCTCGCTTTAATGTTTCAACTTCTGCCATGGGTGATTATTCGCCCAAGATGTTTGAATTCTTCCGTGAGGTATTACTCCACACTGATTTCTCGGATTCTAAGCGCTTAAAAGAAATTTTGCTGATGCTGCGTTCCAATATGGAGGCGGGATTTGATTTCCAAGGACACACCATTGCCATGGCGCGAGTAGCTTCATTCTTTGATCAAGGCTCTCGTTATCAAGAGGAACTCACTGGCGTTGCTTTTTATGACCACATCAATAGTCTTTTAAATAACTTTGATGAAGAGGCGGCCCAATTCTCCCATCACTTAAATCGAGTTGCCAAAATTATCTTCAACCAAAGCGACTTATATATTTCTCTAACTGGTGAAGAAGAGCGTAGGGATGAGTTAGTTAAAGAGGCCAGAAGCTTTATTAATGATCTACCAAAGGTGTCCAGTAACAAAAAGATTGAACCTGTTCAATTTGAGTTAGGTCATCGCAAAGAGGCTTTAACCTCTGCATCCGGTGTTCAGTATGTAGCAAAAGGCTTCAACTTAAAGGCATTGGGTCACGAATATAATGGTGAACTTACTGTGCTATCGTCAATACTGTCTATGGACTACCTTCATAATGCAATCCGAGCACGAGGCGGAGCTTATGGCGCGGGGATATCAATTTCGCCAAATGGTAATGTGACGACCTTCTCCTACCGAGACCCTAACTTGCGTGCCACCATTGAAACTTACGATAAAATGGGTGATTTCTTGCGCAATCTAGTCTTGGATGATGAGGATATTAAAAAATATATCATCGGTTCCATGACGAGATTTAATCCTCCATTGACGGCTTCTGACATCAATGGTTTACTCCTAGCCAGACGCTTTAGTGACTCGTCAGAAGCTCAAATAGAAGAGCGGATGGGGCAGGCAATTGAGACAACGAGGGAAAGTATTATGGCTAAGGCTGATCTGATCGATGAGCTGATGGCACAAGATTACTTGGCCGTGTTAGGTTCAGGGGATAAGATTAAAGAGCAAAAAGACTTGTTCCATGTCATCCGACCCATCAAGCAAAAACAAGATCCAGCCAAATAGACCCCCTCATCAGTTGATTGTTAAGTCGACTGCTAAAGGGATAAGATAATCTCTCTTATTAATAAAAGTTAGAATTAGAACACGATACTGTTTAACATAATCAAGACCATCCGCGGCCAATCTTGCCCGCGGATGACTTGATATTTTTGAAATCGGTGCACGCCATCATGTGAGGCAAAATATGGCTTTTAAAAAATCTTTTAACATTCCCAATATTAAGATGAATCCAGTGCAAGTCCTTGCATTGGGTTTTGCACTGTTGATTTTATTGGGTTCCCTACTATTGATGTTGCCCATTGCAACCCTTAGTGGGAAAACCACACCATTTATTGATGCTTTATTTATTTCTACAAGTTCAGTCTGTGTAACGGGACTGGTTACCGTTGATACGGCAACCCATTGGAATTATTTTGGGAAAACTGTAATTATGACCCTAATCCAAATAGGTGGGTTAGGTTTTATGTCCTTTGCAACCATTGCTGCTGTATTTATGGGCAAGAAGTTGGGGCTACGAGACCGCCTTTTAATGCAGGAAGCTTATAATGCAATAAACCTTCAAGGAATTATCCGAATGGTTCGCTACGTAGTGGCCTTTACCTTTGGCGTAGAAATAATCGGTGCCGTGATTTTATCTAGTCAATTTGTACCGATGTACGGTTGGGGGAAGGGACTTTACTATAGTATCTTTCATTCCATCTCAGCTTTTTGTAATGCTGGTTTTGATTTAATGGGGAACTATACTTCGCTAACCTCCTTAAGTTCTAATCCGGTAGTCCTGTGGACAATGATCTTAATTATTGTAGCCTCAGGCTTAGGTTTTTCTGTTTGGATGGAGCTATGGAGTTTTAAATCCTTAAACAAATTAACCCTTCACTCGAAACTAGTGCTTTCTACTACGCTGGTTTTAATCTTCGGTGGGTTTATTCTGTTTTTCATTTTTGAATTTAATAATCCCCTAACCTTTGGTGGAATGAATATGTTTGATAAAGTTACCAATGCCATGTTTGCGTCGGTAACGCCACGAACAGCCGGATTTAATGCGGTATCCGTGGGTGATATGTCCATGACATCAAGACTTTTGACAATAATTTTGATGTTTATTGGCGGTTCGCCGGGATCAACGGCTGGTGGAGTTAAGACTACGGGCATAAGCGTCTTGTTTTTAACCGTAGTTTGTGTGATTCGTGGACGTAACGATCCCGAAGCCTTTGGTCGACGAATTGATAAAAAGTATGTGTTTAAAGCTTTTGCAATTGTGGCGCTGGCTTTGGCTTTGGTCTTAGGAGTTACCATGTGGTTGAGTTATTTTGAGTCCGGTCAAGGAAGAAATATGGAGACTTTGATTTTTGAAGCGACTTCAGCCTTTGCAACGGTTGGGCTATCAGAAGGAATTACACCTAGCATTGAAACAGGTTCAAAGATTGGCTTGATTTTCGGAATGTATCTAGGCCGAGTGGGACCCATCACCGTCTTGCTGGCTTTATCTCGTCGTAGGCCACCAACCCAAATTTCTTATCCAGAGGCTAAAATTTTAATAGGCTAGACTGTTATGATTGAGATTTAAAATGACAGTTCAGACTTACTTTAAATGGCTAAAGACCAAGGCTTATCTAGTAAATAGGCTTAGGTTGTCTATGGCAGTAAGAGTGAAGCTGTGCAATAGATGCGTAAGACTAAGAGTAAGCGAGATAAAGAGCAAGTAAGAGAAAAAGCGATAAAATCAGCAAGAAATCAGCAAGAAATCAGCAAGAAATCAAGGAAGAAATTAAGGAAGAAACTAAGGAATAAATTAAGGAATAAATTAAGGAATAAATCAAGGAAGAATTAAGCAAGACAACAAAAAACAAAGCATGTGAGCAAATGTAGAGTTAAACATTAGCACTTGATCAACCCATAATGCTAGACTACTAATAAAATGGTTTAGAGAAGTGGTTCAAGGAAGGGCAGGGATAAAGGATGGCAAAACAATTTATAGTAGTTGGATTAGGACGGTTTGGAATATCTGTGGCAACAACTTTATCATCAATGGGACATGATGTATTAGCCATTGATAAAAGTGCAGAAGCGGTACAGGACATTGCTGAAAAGGTGACTCATGCAGTGCAAATGGATGCCACCGATGAATATGCTTTAAAATCATTAGGCGTACGCAATTTTGATGTTGCCGTTATTACCATTGGATCGGACATACAGGCCTCTATTATGGTAACTCTTTTACTAAAAGAAGCTGGGGTTAAATATATTATATGTAAGGGGCAGTCGGATCTCCACCGCAAGGTCTTACTCAAAATAGGGGCAGATCGAGTGGTTTTACCTGAAAAAGAAATGGGTATCCGGGTAGCTCACAATCTAGTGTCTGCTAACCTATTGGACCTAATTGAGCTATCAGAGAACTATCAAATTATCGAAATGAATGCGCCGAAAGAGTGGGTTGGCAAATCTCTGGGTGAGTTAGATATCAGGGAGGATTATGGGATTTCAATTCTTGCAATCCGCGATGTGGATGATTCAATAAACATCTCTCCTAAAGCCGGAGTAATCATTCCACCAGGGGCCGTGATTATAGGAATTGGTTCTGACAAAGCGCTCTTGAATCTCGAAAAGACGGTGTTATCTGATGATTAGTAAGATTTCAAGTTTAACCAACAATAAAATCAAAGAGTTGCGCAAGCTGAAAGATAAAAAATATCGTAATATAACGGAAACTTTCTTGATTGAAGGAGTTCGTTTTATTGATGAAGCCATGCGCCAATCTGCTAAAATTCATTGTCTGATTGTTGAGGATGAAAAGCTCTTAGAGGATTTAAAAGAATTTAAAGAATATGATCAGCTTCAAGGAATAGACATCTTAATGGTTAGCAGCGAAATTATGAAAGAGATGTCCCAAACAGTATCACCCCAGGGAATGATTGCTCAAGTAGGGTTCCCCCATTTAGATCCACTGACCTTTAAGCAAGACCAAGGGCTCTGGCTTTATTTGGATGAAATCCGTGACCCAGGTAATCTTGGAACCATCATTCGGACAGCTCATGCCTTTGCTGTGGATGGAGTGATTTTATCAAAGGGGTGTGCTGATCCCTACCAAGACAAGGTGCTGCGTAGCACCATGGGAAGCATTTTTAAAACACCACTGCTCATCCACCAGAGCATTGACTTTTTAACCGAGCAGGTTGAAGCTGGGACTAGTCTTTATTTAGCAGACCTTGAAAATGCTCAACAGTTACCAGGCATAAAACCAGATGCCAAGAGCCTTGTGGTCATCGGTAGTGAAGCCCACGGCGTCTCAGAGGCGATCAGAGCCTTGCCCCATCATTCGGTCATGATTCCTATGCTGGGTGGCGCAGAGAGCTTGAACGCCGCTGTAGCAGCTGCCCTAGTCCTCTATGAGTTTAAAGGAAGGGGCTAGGATGGTCAAAGACATGTCCTTATACCCTCGGCTCTGTGAATTGTTTCAATATATTGCTTTTAACTTAACCTAAGCAGAAGTCGCCCATCCTCTATAGGTGGGTGATGAATGCTATTCGGTATGAGGGGTATTTTTAGTCACTCGAAAGCCGACAACTAAGGCCTATTGCCTTTTTTATTTGCTC
>JAAZGI010000312.1 GCA_012511315.1 Clostridium sp. | reverse complement strand
TGATTTTATCGATTAGAAAAAGGTTTCTACATTCTTATGGCTGAATCCATTAAGAATAAAATAGATTGCTTTCTAATTAGAATTTTATCCTTTCTCCAAAACGAGCTTTTATTCAGACCAAAGTCCTTTGGCCAAGTCTTTAATTCTATCTTCGATCTTTTCTCTTTCTGCATTGTCAATTTCAATTCGCAGAACATCACCTTCGACTGCCTGTTCTGGAATTGCCTTTTTGGGTATATCTACCATTTCTCGATTGTCCAACTCAACAACTGCATAGTCTCCTTCAAACCGATCAATTATAACTTTCATTCCTATCTCCTTCTGAAATTTTATGACTCACATGCTTTACAGGGCACATTGCCTGCACTGATAGCATGCTCTCTCTTAATAAAATATGTGCTGTTTTCAACTTTGGCCTTATATCGGCAATCAAAGATGCGAAACTTTTTTCGTTAATATCGTTCCCACGTAATTAGATTGGTCTCTAGTTACCAATTGGGCATCAATTAGTTGTTTGCCAGTTTTAATGTCATCAATTATTTTTTAGCATTACTTTAAGCGGTTTTAACCCCAGTTTTGCTGGTGGCCTTATCAATAGCTGCTTCTCCATTTTTTACTGCTGCAAGTGCTTGGGCGTTAAATTACTTATAATCATTTGGATTCGTATAGCTATTTAGCTCTTTTTAAATCTAGTTTCGTTTGAACTAAATCTGCCCCTTTTGGACTCATTCCTTTTCCGCACGAATCTGAAGCGTTTCGCCATCGGAAGTTGCAATAATAGTACCATTTATATCATTTCGATAGATTTTTATACCCTTAGCGGTCAATTTATCGATTACTGAACGATCAGGGTGGTCGTAACGATTGCCAGTGCCTACTGGTATCACCGCAAATTTTGGATTCACCCTATTTAAGAATGCATCACTCGTCGAGGTATTACTTCCGTGATGACCAACCTTAAGTAAATCAGATTTTAGGTTTAAACCACTAGCGACTATTTCATTCTCAGCTAAGGCTTCAGCATCACCGGTAAACATAAAGGAATTAGCTCCGTTCACTAAGCGCAGAGCAACTGAATAATTATTTAAGTTGCTGTATTTCAAAGAATTCGGACCTAATATTGTGAATTGCGCACCGCCTAAATCATATTTGTCGCCGACTTTTGGTGTAGTGATAGTAAGGTTTTTATTTTTGATTGCTAGCAAGACATCTTCAAATGTTTTTGTATTATGAAGAACATTTGGCATAATGACTTTACCAATATCGAATGAATTAATCACATCATCCAGTCCGCCAATATGGTCTGAATGGGGGTGAGTTCCTATAACATAATCTAGTCTTTTAACGCCCTGGTTCTTTAAGTAGTTTACCACCAGCGTTCCGTAGCCATTATCTCCAGCGTCAATTAACATGGCTTGTTGGCCTTTCTTAATTAGAATGGAATCTCCCTGGCCCACATCAATATAATGGACTTCTAAAGGATCGGTGGACAATAAACTTTTTATCGTGTCAGCTACCATATCACTGACCACAATCGTACCACCTAGAATATACACATAGTCTGAATGAGCCTTTATGTAATCCTCAGTATATGTATTTAGCTGAAGATCCATCGTCAATAAAATCGGAATGTTTTTATGAGCACCTAGGTATCCACCAACTAAACCATCGGCAAAGGATTTTCGCCCATCATTCGCTAAAATAGCCCCCTTAGGAGCAACAAAGTATTTATCGGCAATTGCTTTGGCCGTTTCATATCGATTTCTACCAGCTATTCGGTCAACAGTGATTCCTTTTGTTCTTAAAAAGTTAGCAACGCTTTCGCTAACCACGATTTCGCCACCGACGATGGTAACTTTTTTTACCCCTAATGACTCCATGGCAGCCAGAGTGTGAGGTGGCAAAGTGTCTTTTTCCGTCAGCAAAATCGGTATTTGATCTCTTCCTGAAACTGGGCCAACGGATAAAGCATCTGCTAAAGAACCGCTGCGACCATCATTGGTTAGGAAAACATGATCAGCTTTAGTCATAACCGCTCGAGCTACCTCAACCGCTGTTTCATGCCTTCCTGAACCATAGATTCTTTCGACCTGATAACCTTCTTGTTTTAACTTTTGTTCTACGTCTTTATTTATTACGAGTTCTCCGCCCAATAAAAAGATATTTTTGGCGCCTAACCTTTCAATTTCTCTCAACGTGGCATTAAACTGAGACTCAGCAGGATTTACGAGTAATAGTGGGGCCTGTTTATTGGTTGCAAGTAAAGTGCCCGTTAAAGCATCTACTTCTCCTCGAAACCCAGCTAAAACTACATTGTCAGTTTTCCCTGGATATACAGTTTTACTGACTTCAATTGATGTTTCAACACGATTTGGACCTGATAGCCTAATAACTGAATCACTTTCTGCAAATGCTATATTTGGAAATAATAGCATGATTGCCATTAAAACCAAACTAAGGCTTCGGATATTTTTCTTCATTTTACCCCTCCACAATTATATTTATATTATGTATTATTATACCATATTTAATTTTTAGAAATATCTTGGATTTCACTTGTTTAAAATGCAATATTTATTTGAATTACACTTTTAAAATATTATAATTCAAGTTAATCGATATGTTTTATAATAAAACCGTAATCAATATTCGTAATTTTAAAAATATTATTTTCGGAAATACATTCATTTGAGATGAATAGTTTCAAACATCCATTAAAATAAGCTGCCTTATATAATCAAGCAGCATGGAATTTAAATATGGATGTT
>JAAZGI010000311.1 GCA_012511315.1 Clostridium sp. | reverse complement strand
GTGGCCACAATAAACTGCAGAATAATCAAGGTTACAATGGCGGCTATTCCATCAAAAAACTTGGTTTGTGACGATAGCATAGTAGATGCAGAAATCGATCCAATGGTCACTGTAATTAGAAAATCAAAGGCATTAAAGGACGCAAGGGATCGCTTGCCAGATACCCTGACAATAATAATAATCGATATATATATTAAAACCGATAATATAATCGTATTGGTTATGGTTGGCCATCCTTGAAAAAACATAGTTCTCCTCTAGCTTTGGTCGATCAGAGCTTGGCTCTATTCCTACACTCTATCCCTACACTCTTTTCCCTTTGCTTTTTTCCTTTAAACCTTTAAACCTAGTATTTAAGCTCTAATATTTAAGAGCTAGTATTTTAGATCTAAACTTCCTCGTCAATGGTTTGTGGTTCATCTTCTTCCATTTCCATATCGTGGTCGTGGCCATGCTCTTCATAATCCCAGGGCTTACGGCCTTGTGACTCTAAATAGTTGTTGATGGCAATATGGATGGCATCTTCTGCTAACAGTGAACAATGCATCTTGATTGCTGGTAGCCCGTCTAATGCATCGGCGACTGCTTTATTGGATAACTGCCAGGCTTCTTCTAGGGTTTTGCCCTTGATAAGCTCTGTTGCCATGGATGAACTTGCGATTGCTGAACCACAGCCATAGGTCATAAATTTAACGTCTTCAATCACGTCGTTTTCTACCTTGAGATAGATTCTCATGATATCACCACATTTGGCGTTTCCAACTTCTCCCATGGATGATGGGTCTTCCATCTCGCCGACGTTTCTTGGATTTCTAAAATGGTCCATTACTTTAGGACTGTAAATCATAGTTTTGCCTCCCCATTTGTCATTAGATTTCTTCCAATGACCCTTTGCTCATTTATTTAAATATTAAGTATTAGTTTTTTATTTAAAGCTTTTTAACTGCTTTTAGGTTTTGTTCTTCTTTTAGCCGTTTTTCAGCTTTAAGTGCTTGTCTTTACAAACGCTTCCCGTCTTTTAGTATAATTACCCTTTGGTCTTATTGCATAGGCTCACTTGGTTGTCAGCCTATCGATCCTGCTTTACTTGATCACTAATCTATTGGGGGTCTAATGGAGTCTGAGAAGTGTTAGCTTCCGCTTTTTCAACTTCCTTTTGATCATCCAATTGATTATAGAGTGCATGTCCACTCATCACCAAACCGATTCCACTAATCATCGAGACAATGAAACCAATGACTCGAACATTATCTGTGGTGTTCTTAATGATTCTTTCATATTCAGATGTATCCATCATGCCGCCCTGATTTTGCAGGGCGTTTGAACCCATGTAGTCGCCTAGCCAACCGGATGTGGAAATTAGTACAAGTCCGATCACCATAATGACAGCAGTATAAGTTAGTACTTGTTTGGCTACTTTTTGTTTGGTCATGATATCCTGCTCCAATCAATTTTATTAGATCCAAACTGAGATCAAGCTTATCTTTTGTAAAAGCACACACTGACACGATTCCTTGTGTGACTTGTTGGTCTGTCAATCAAATGGTTGATTGATTACCTTATTTTTGGCCTTGCTCTTTTGTCTGCTCTTTTTCCTGCTCTTTTAAGTGGTTTAAGTAGAGAGGTGAATAGCTACGAAGAGTCTTAATGATTCCTGGCAATACCTCAATCACTTTTTCAACTTCTTCTTCCGTGTTGAAATCGCTTAAGGATAGACGCAAAGATCCGTGGGCTAACTCATGGGGTAGTCCAATTCCTAAAAGTACATGGGATGGATCTAAGGATCCTGATGTACAGGCGGAACCTGACGAACC
>JAAZGI010000310.1 GCA_012511315.1 Clostridium sp. | reverse complement strand
TCCATAATTTCTTCAAAGCCTACCACCTGAACTGTTGCTGAGAAGCCCTTTTTAACCATCAAATTGAGATCGGTGAGGTTAGGTCCTGACAGGGAAGTGGTTTTGGCAGCGCCATCAAAGGCCAGTACGTTAAAAGGTTCAAGGTGTTGTGGCTTCTGATTGATAAATAAAGTTAGTTCGCCACTTAGCGGGATTATAAAGCGATTATAATCTGGTAAATCTGTAAAGATGGATTCTCTGGATTCTACAACTGCTGTGCTAACTCGGTATAGAAAGTCACGAGGTCCATATTCAGCATCAGATGGAAAAATCATTATTTCTCGACTAAGGCCTCCTGACCAAGCTGTTGATTTGAAATGTTCTGGTTTGATCACTTGGATATCCATAAAATCCTCCTGTTTATGCGTTTAATTGATAATGGACTACCGCCCCTTTACTCAACCGAGTAATCATACTTTAAGGTTATAACTTTGAATGTAAAACTTTGAATTTATATCCTAAGTGTTTATTCTTTTAATTTGCCAATGAACTCCGTTAGTTCCTTGGCAAATAGCTCTTCATTTTCACCATCTATGCAAAGCGTTACAGTTGATCCGGGCTTTATTCCCAAAGATAAGACTGACAGTATGCTTTTTAAATTCCCTTTCTTTTCGTTGCAACAGATTTCAACCACTCCATTGTAGTTGCGCACAAAATTTACAACAGATGCAGCCAAGGGTGCATGGATTCCAGATTCGTTAACAACTACAACTTTTTTTTCAACCAAGATGTAATCTCCTTTTAAAAGTTGGGTTCATTGTATGATTAGCATAGAACACATAAAAATCCAGTTCAAGCACTTCCTCAAAAGATAACATATTATTCACTTAACATTTAAGGTGTCAAGAAGAAAGAAAGTGATATAATTCCAAGGAAGATTTTCTGAATCATTAATTCCTTAGGTTTTCAAGGAGCTTTAGAAACGATGCGAAAGAGTATGAGAATGATAGATTGACCTAAAACTAAAACTTAGGATAAACTTTTAGGAGTATTTTAATGTTACATTGTATAATAATATTGTGATAAATTGTAAAATAGATTTGGATTTACTGATAGTCATGGAATTGAAATGAGAGTAAAGTATACCATTGACAAGCAAAAGAGATATGTACAGTGCGTTAAATGAAACAAATAAAAAATAAATTCACCATTTGAAAATCAATCTAATATCAAACAAGAAATGAAAGGAAACAGGACATGAGTTTAAACCAGTTTAAGGTATCAAAAAAGAATAAATGGAGGCACAAATTATTTTTTAGTCTGGCAGTGGTATTCCTATTAACCGGTTGTCAAAAATCAACTCAATTTACCTATGATACGGAAAAAGACCCTGTACTAGAAGTTGAGCGAGTCATGGATGATTTGATGGTTGATTACAACCCTCCGGTGGAGAGAATGGTTATTGTAGCAGCAACTCTCCACGAAGGTAATGGTCTTTTGCAAGAGCATCATCTATATGATTTATCCAACATTACGCTTCATGTGTCACCTGGGGATGAGATTGTGATTTCAGTTCCCGATAATCCTCATGACACCAGTGGCTGGAAGTTAATCCGAAATGATAATCCAGTTACTTCTCAGACTTTCCAACCGGAAATCATTGCCAATCGTCAAGAGGGGGTTAATTACGACCGATTAAATTTCTTGATTAATCCAGAGGTAAACGCTGACACAACATTTACATTAGTGTCTGATGTGGGAGAACGTAGCATGTCCTTCCGAGTCTCCATCATGGGTTTGACAGATTAAATCAAACACACCAGTAAGAAAATCACATAAAACGAGGGCGGACCTCATTTATTAAATTGAGTTCATGGATAAAAGATTCTTGGAAATACTGAAAGAAACAATGACATCAAGTCACTTAATGCGTAAAAGGTTAAATACTTGTGGTGGAATGACCGGTTTCATCGAAGAAGAACTATATTTCAAGAGACTCCAGATTCATCAAGAAGTTAGACATATAAGAGGCGTGATGGTACAATTTAAAAGAAATTCTTCATTTAGATAAAGGCTTATTAAAGAAAAATACTCCCTGAGCACCACTGATCAATACGTTAGATTCAGTGGATTAGGTAAACATTCTATGGAATGATTAAAAGCTAAATAGACCAGGGACCAAAGATCCTTTTATTTTAAAATTTGGAAAAGGGAGTGGTTTGTTGAACGTTATTTATTCAAAACTTAAAGAAGTATTAATGTCGGTGCTACCAATTGTTACAATTGTAATTATTCTTAACTTAACCTTAGTGCCCATGGAAGAGGGGGTCATGGCAAGATTCCTTCTTGGATCTGTCTTGATAATTATAGGACTTACAATCTTTTTATTTGGGGTAGAGTTGGGAATTACTCCCATTGGAGTGAATCTAGGAACAACCTTGGCAAAATCAGGTAAACTTTGGTTTTTAATTATTACAGGTTTAATCCTAGGCTTCTTCATTTCAATTGCTGAACCTGATTTGCATATTTTGGCGGATCAAGTGGATATGGTAACGGGGGGATTATTATCAAAGCTTTTAATTCTTCTAGTGGTTAGTATTGGCGTTGCTGTGATGTTAACCTTAGGACTAGTTCGAATTGTACAAAACTTCCCTCTGCATATAATGCTGACGATTGTTTATGGGATTATCCTAGCCTTGGCAGTATTAATGTCACCTGAATTTTTAGCGATTTCATTTGACTCCTCAGGTGCTACTACGGGGGCTTTAACCGTTCCTTTTATTTTGGGATTAGCACTGGGTGTCTCTAAAATGAAGAAAGATAGTAAATCATCAGGGAATGACAGTTTCGGACTCGTAGGTCTAGCCTCTACAGGAGCTATCCTAGGAATTATGGTTATGAGTCTAATCTTTCGAGTGGGTGAAATTTCAGGAGAGGTCGATGTTGAAGTTGTTGGCTCATCAATTGTAGGTGTGTTTCTAACGAAATTACCAATTATTGCAAAGGAAATTGCCATAGCTTTATTGCCAATCTTAATTATATATATATTTTTCCAGATTACATCCTTTAAAATGTCCAGATCCAACGTTCGTAAGGTCCTCTTTGGTATTTTATTTACATTCCTAGGGCTAGTTTTATTCCTTTTAGGGGTTAACGGTGGCTTTATGGGAGTAGGTCGAGTGGTAGGTTATGAGTTAGCCTCTTTAGATCACATGGGTTATATAATTGGGGTTGCATTTATTTTGGGGATGGTGACGATTTTAGCAGAGCCTGCGGTGTATGTTTTGACCCATCAAATAGAAGATGTAACCAGTGGTTATGTGCGTCGTAATATCGTTATGGCAACATTATCAATAGGAGTTGCCCTTGCCGTTTCTCTTTCCATTATCCGGATTATAGTGCCTCAGGTTCAACTATGGCATTATCTATTACCAGGGTATCTGATTTCAATTATTTTAGCTCACTTCGCTCCAGAGCTCTTTGTCGGGATCGCCTTTGACTCAGGTGGTGTCGCATCCGGTCCAATGACGGCGACATTTATATTAGCCTTTGCCCAAGGGGCAGCACAGGCTATCCCCCATGCAGATGTCATGGTGGATGGGTTTGGACTGATTGCTTTAGTTGCAACCACACCGATTGTTGCCTTACTGATTCTGGGAATTATCTTTAAAGTAAAGTCTAAAAAGGAGGCGGTTGATTAATATGCCAAGTACAATTAGGAATATAAAAGCTGAACTTATTTGCGTCATTGTCAACGATGGTCAAGCTGAGCGAATCCTTAAATATGCTAGAAAGCATGGCGTAAAGGGAGGCACCGTCACTATGGGTACGGGGACAGTTCCCAGTAAAATACTAGACTTTTTGGGCTTAGCTGATATTCGCAAAGAGATTCTTTACCTATTGGCAGAGCAGGATGTTGCTTATAAAGTAGCGGCTGACATTAGTGAGAAATTTCAATTTGCAAAGCCAAATCATGGAATAGCTTTCACGACGTCAGTTTGTGACATTACCGGAAGTAGAAATATTGTGTGTGAGACGAGGGAAGGTGAGGATGAAATGAATCAAGTAAAGTACCATATTATAAATGCTATTGTTGATAAAGGGATGGCGGAAGTTGCTATCAAGGCAGCAGAACGCGGTGGATCCAAGGGTGGAACAATAATAAATGCTCGTGGTGCTGGGGTGCATGAAGTGAGGCGAGTCTTTGCCATGGACATTGAACCAGAGAAAGAAATCGTCTTAATCCTGTCAGAAGTGGATGCAACGGATCGAATTGTCGATGAGATTGCAAAAGACCTAAAGTTGGATGAACCGGGTAATGGTATTATTTTTGTCCAAAATGCCAACCGTACCTATGGTATTTTCAAGTAAAGAGGATATTGCAAACAATATAAAATAGAAATGACTAAACCAATATTCCAACAAAAAATGTAAGTGGATGAACTTCAGCTCATCCACTTACATTTTTTATATCACAGGTTTTATAAATTTTGGAATCGCAGAGAATCGCATGGATTTTAGTGTCAAACAGTATCATACCCGATCATCTTTTAGTTTTTATTTGACATGATTCATGAACCTACTCTTTTGATTCTAGAATTGTTAAGTCTTTACTAACTTCATTGAGGACTTCACACCCATCTTCTGTGATTAACACAAGGTCTTCGATTCGAACACCGATTTCACCAGACAGATAAATTCCAGGTTCGATGGAGAAAATCATACCTGGTTTTAGGATGGACTCATTGCTACTGGAAACATCTTCTGGTTCATGGACATCAATACCAATTCCGTGGCCTGTACGATGCGTGAAATACTCACCGTAACCCTTAGCTGAGATATAGTCACGAGCTGCCTTATCAACATCAGAGAACCGATTGCCAGGCTTGGCTGCCTGTATGGCTAAAAGATTAGCTTCTTTTACAGTTTCATAGACTTCGCGAGATTTTTCAGAGACTTCTTGGAAGAAAAAAGTTCTAGTCATATCGGAGCTATAGGAATCTTTCTTACAGCCGATATCTATGATGATGCTATCTCCGTTTTTAATTGGAGTGTCATCAATTTCATGGTGGGGATCAGCACCATTTGCACCAAAGGCAACAATAGGATCAAAGGAAAAGCCGTCTGTGTTTAACTCGACGTAGATTTCTGCTAAACGCTTAGCTAACTGTTTTTCTGTGACACCTTCAGTGACTTCCTGGGATAAAAGCTTCATGGCACTGTCGTTTAGGCTAGAAGCATGCCGCATCAAATTTTGCTCCGAAGCATCTTTAATCAACCGTGCCCCATCTGTAATGGGAGTGGCTAAAGAAAAATGATTGTCAGGCAAAAGCTCCATGAGGGGAATTAAAAAACGAGCTGGCCAATTTTTATCCACGGCTATCTTTTTACAAGTAATTAAATCAGCCATTAAACGGATTTGATCATCAGTATCTTTGATCCAATAAGTAGGGATCTTAAAGTTTTCAGGAAGAGGGAACAGTTCATTATTAATCAAAAGAGTTTCGCCGGTTTGCTTTACTAAAAGCGCAGAAAGACGCTCACCAGGAGAAAACCAGGTTCCTGTAAGATAAAAAATGGTGGAGGGATCAGAAATAATCAGCTGTTCTGCTTGGTGTTTTTCCATCAAGTGACAGATGGCCGCTAAACGATTGGGATTCATAAAATAAGACTCCTTTCAGGTAGAGGTGTAGTTTGATTCCATTATAACAGTTATAAGGGGTAGACTCGAAGGGATTTTTATAGCCAAAAAACATCAGCCTAGTGTATGATAAAGATAAGAAATGACGATGGAGGTATTCATGCAAGTAGAGGTTTTCTTTTTGGGTGAGCCGAGAATTTACATTGACAAAGAAGAAAAAATATTGGGAAAGAAAAAGCTGGAAGCCCTATTGTTTTTTCTTCTTTGTCATGAAAAGTTGGACCGCAGTGAAGTGACATCCATTTTTTGGCCGCGACACGAGCTGTCCAAAGGAAAGTCATCCTTGCGTAATAGTTTGTATGAAATTCGTCGTGGCCTTGGTGTGGATTTATTCCAAGCATCAACCCGAGAGAGGATTCATATTTCAAAAGACATCATATTATTTAAGGATGTCGATCGCATTGTGGAATCTTCGCCTGATGAGGAGTTGACAGGATACACTTCTACCATCTTTATGCAAAGTCGAGAACTTAAAAACAATCCGGTTTACGAGACCTGGCTACTATCCATGCGAACCGCATACCAATCAATCATGATGGGCAATCTAAGAACGCAATTGCAAAGGGCGATTCGATCTGGTGAGAGTTATAAAGTGATCACTATGGCAAAGGATATCTTAAAAGCAGAGCCCTACGATGAAATGACTTTGCGAAGCTTAATGAAAAACTATGCTAAAGAAGGTCAATATAACGATGCCCTGGCCAGTTTTTTTAAAATGAAAACAATTTTAAAAGACGATTTGTCAGTGGAACCGGAGATTGAAACATTAAAACTGGCAGACTCTATCCAAGATTACAAGCGGCAAAGCGAAGGGAAACTGAATTTCAAAGGCAGAGAAAGCCCCCAATTGAGCGCCTTAAAAGAATTGTTTAATGGGTTTGAAAATAAAAGCAAATCAGCCCATGCCCTTGTGCATGGAGAATTAGGAGCTGGTCGAACTGATTTAGTTTGTAGTTTTTTAGAGTCAATCAGAAATAAAGTTTACACACTTCGTCTGGATTTTTCTAACCAAAAGATACCCAAGGGATTTCTAGTGAAATGGAGTCGGCAATTTAAAGGGCAACCCATTGAAAATTTTCCTAGACTAAATTACGATTCGGCAGATCAGCCAGTGGTTTGTGTGACTGAACATCTAGAATATATTGATTCCGAGAGTTTGGTTTATTTAATTGACTTTCTTTCTTTTAAGCAAAATGACGTTTTCTTCCTTTTAAAAACAACTTCTGCTTTTCTAGCGAGCTGTGACCCGTTACGATTGTTGGTTTATCAAGGGGAAGTTAGTGAAATCGAACTACCACTATTAAGTGAGACAGAATTAATGGAATATTTGAAAGCCCATGAACATACCTTTAAGGGCTCACTAGGAAGCGGTGAGTTTAAGAAGGTTTATGACTATTCTCAAGGCAATGTCTTACTTGCCCAAGAATATTTAGAACCCAAAGGACGACTAGACTTATTGTTTACTCAATTGACGGCTGGTCTATCAAGGGAAGAAAGACAATTGATGGAAATCTCAAGCATTTATATCGAAGGTTTTAGTCCAGGTTTAGTTGAAGCTCTTGCTCCTCAACCATTGGACTGGATGAATCTACTAAAAGAGTTGGTTCACAAAGGCCTCGTAATTGAATCTGATAAACTTTTATATTTCAAATATCCGCCATTGCGTGAATGGATTTATAATCGGCTACCTGAATTTTACCGAGTAAATCTCCATGAGTTAGCAGGAAAACATGCTCCGTTTCCAAGTGCTTCCAGACGTGAGGAGGCCCGATTTAGAGCGTGGCACTTTAAGAAAGCTTATGATGATGAAAGTTATCTTAGCCATCAACTACTTCTCTTGGAATTAACTTTAAATTTTTATGATCAAATGTATCCCTCGGATATGGAGCCAGATGATGTTCCGGACCATCCCGATCAAATGAGATTAAAGCAGTATGCCTTGCTGGAAGAGGTTGCTAAGGAAGTTGAGCTTTATTTCCAAAGCCAACCGAGCACAAAAGCGGCAAGAATGCTATTAGTTACTGATTACCTTAAAGGACGTCGTATGATTGCTGGGGGCAGGCAGGATGAAGGAGTGCTTATAATCCGCCAGGTTGTTAAGCAAGCCGAAGAAGTAGATGACTGGGAGTATTTATTAAAGGCTACCATTGAACTGATTCATTATGGAATACAAAAAGATAATCGAAGCATTATGGAGGAGAATATTCAGCGAGCGGAAAAATTAATTCATCATTTGAAAGATGATGAGAACCAACATAGGCGGGCTGAGGTTTTGCGCTTGTCTGGTTTGAATCAGTTTAACCAAAGAAACTTTGAAGAAGCATTAAAGCAGTTTAATGAGGCGGATGAGATTTTAAGGAAACCTCGATATGTAAAGACAGGATTTTTAGCTCGAGCAGGAACATTAAACTACATAGGGCGGACTCGAGAGGCAATGGGAGATATAAAAGGAGCAGATAAAGCATTTCTAGCATCTATCAGCTTGGTTGAGGGACGATTGCATAAGTGTTTAGATATTTTATATGCTGAGTATGGACGATTTCTTTGGGCGCAGGGTCGCTTTGAGGCGGCGGATCGAATCCTTGGGTTAGCTTTAATGGAATATCAAATTTTAGGAACTCATTGGAAACGACCGAGCACAGAAGCAATTCTTGGTCTCATCAGACTCCAAGAGGGGAATTTGAAAGTTGCTCGTAGCCATTTAGTGAATGCTCAAATTTTCCATAAAGCTGACCGAAGAAAAGGGGAGGAAGTGCTAATTGAGAAATTGGTGAAGGAGATGAGTCGGTATAAGGTGCAACAAAAATGACGATAGCAGCAAAATTGCAACTTTGACGCATATAAATTATCGAATTAATAAATGTAAATGGTTATATTAGGGCTGAAAATTGACGATTAAATGATGATTATCCATTACAATAGAACTATGAAGATAAAAGTAGCTCGTTGGGTTAAAAAATAAGGAGGCAAAGATGAATATGAATAACGAACAAATCAAAAATGCAATGACAATTCGGCTTGATGATGAACTGCCAGAGTATCCTAAGTTTAAAGAAGGGATTCGCCGTGCGCCAAAGCGGACTGTCCACCTATCTGAGGCAGATAAACTGCTGGCTATAAAAAATGCTCTACGTTATATTCCTGAACAACACCATAAACAAATGGCCAAGGAATTCTACCAAGAGTTGGAAGAAAAAGGGAAGATCTATGGATATCGTTACTATCCAAAGGAAAGGATTTATGGCCGACCCATTGATGACTACAAATCAAATTGCACAGAAGGGAAAGCCTTCCAAGTGATGATTGACAATAACTTGGATTTTAATGTAGCACTCTATCCCTATGAATTGATAACTTATGGAGAAACTGGTGCTGTCTGTCAAAACTGGATGCAATATCAGTTGATTATGAAGTACTTGGAAGAACTTGATGAAAACAAGACCTTAGTTCTTTACTCTGGTCATCCTGTGGGGCTTTTCCATAGTCGCCCAGAGGCACCCCGGGTCATTATTACAAATGGTTTAATGATCGGCATGTATGATGACCTGGACAACTTTAACCGCGCGTCAGCCCTTGGAGTTGCAAATTACGGTCAGATGACAGCGGGAGGTTGGATGTATATCGGACCGCAGGGTATTGTGCATGGTACCTATAATACCTTGCTTAATGCGGGTCGACTGATGCTAGGAATTCCAAATGAAGGCAACTTAGCCGGCAAACTATTTATTACCTCAGGGTTAGGTGGTATGAGTGGCGCCCAGGGTAAAGCTGTCGAAATTGCCGGTGGTGTTGGTATTATTGCAGAAGTGGATGCCTCAAGAATTAAAACTCGTCACGATCAAGGTTGGGTTGGCGAAGTAGTTGAAACGGCAGAAGCAGCGTTTAAGCGAGCTAAAGAGGCGATGGATCAAAAAGAAGCAGTTTCCATTGCTTTCCATGGTAATATTGTTGATTTACTTGATTACGCTATTGAACATACTATTCACATCGACTTACTTTCTGACCAAACTTCTTGTCATGAGCCTTATACAGGGGGCTACTGTCCATCAGGAATTTCTTTTGAAGAGCGGACGAGATTATTAGCTGAAGAGCCTGACAAGTTCCACAATTTAGTTGATGAAACATTGAAAAAGCATTTTGAAGCAATCAAAACCTTAACCTCTCGTGGTACTTATTTCTTTGACTATGGCAACTCATTTATGAAAGCAATCTATGATGCTGGCGTTCAAGAAATTTCTAAAAATGGTATCGATGATAAAGATGGTTTCATTTGGCCGTCTTATGTGGAAGATATCTTGGGACCAAGACTCTTTGATTTTGGCTATGGACCATTCCGCTGGGTATGCTTGTCTGGAAAACCAGAAGACTTAAGAAAAACGGACCAAGCTGCCATGGAAGCCATCAATCCCGATCGTCGATATCAAGACCGTGATAACTGGATTTGGATTCGCGATGCGGAAAAAAATAAATTAGTGGTTGGTACCCAAGCAAGAATTCTATATTCGGATGCCATTGGACGCCGGGATATTGCTCTAAAGTTTAACGATATGGTTCGAAAAGGTGAGATTGGACCAGTCATGCTTGGCCGTGATCATCACGATACCGGTGGAACGGATTCGCCATTCCGTGAAACTTCTAATATTAAAGATGGATCTAATATTATGGCCGATCAAGCAACACAAATTTTTGCTGGAAATGCTGCCCGTGGCATGAGTCTTATCGCTTTACATAATGGTGGCGGCGTTGGCATTGGAAAATCAATTAATGGTGGATTTGGCTGCGTTCTGGATGGATCAGAACGCATTGACGAGGTGCTTAAGTCAGCGATGCCTTGGGACGTTATGGGCGGAGTAGCTAGACGTGCGTGGGCTAGAAATGAGAATGCGATAACAACCTCTATGGAGTACAATGAAATGATGGCTGGTCAGGATCATATTACATTGCCTTACCTAGTCAATGATGAAG
>JAAZGI010000309.1 GCA_012511315.1 Clostridium sp. | reverse complement strand
TTTCTATTTCTCAACTAGTTTAACAGATTTCAGTCTAAATCTTCCATTTTTGTCCTTCGGCGGTTGCGCCGACTTTCTTTGAAGCCATTTACTGCTTCTAAAGATATTTTATCCCAGTTGGCCATAATGAAAAATAAGTTTACAACATCCATTCGATTATAATCTAGTAAGCGCACCATTTTCTCTTTTGGCATTCGGTGAATATAATCAGCATCCCCCACTATGTTAGCAAAGGTTTTTGCTATAGTCGATCCCGAAATGGATGGTCCCTGACGATGAATTTCCGTAAAATCCTCCAAGGCCTCCAAGCTAATAGTTTCTGAATAAGCTTTTTTAAATTCGCTTTGTAAATCAACAACCTTAAACTCTTCTCGTAAATCGCTCTTTAGCCAATATTTTCGAAACATGGTGTGAAGTACGTTTAAATCATTTTTAGCTGCAAAAGCTACCAATTGACTGTATCCAGCCTTTTGTTTTTCCTTCAAGTAATTGTAGCTTGTCTTGACCAACCCTTTTAAGTCTTTTCTATTTTCAAGAAAGTATTGAGTACAGACCAGTTCATCCCCTTCTCGCACAGCGGCACCGAATATTCCAAGGGCGATGGGCTTTCTGTAAATATAATGCTCCATATCAAGAAAGATTGAATCATCTAATCCCTGGGTGTTCTTAAAAGAGAAGCCATACTCCTCCGTTAATTCATTTAAGTTATATCTTGTTATTCGTTCGATCATCAATTAGCTCCACATCTTTTAAATTCATTCGATAAATTGCATCCTTGCGCTCCACAATGCAAGTTGTACGATCAAGAAGCTTATGATCCATTCTCATTAAATCGATCAATTCTCTAGTTGGATTGATTAAGCTTGGATAACCTGTCAATTCGAACATTGAGATATCTGCTGCCGTATCGCCATAAGACCATGATTTGGATAGATCAATATTATGTTCTTCGGCCAGTTCCATCAAGGCTTGACGCTTTGTTTCCGCCGTCCACATGGGCAGGATCTCACCGGTATAGCGATGACGGTGATCCATTAAGTACTTTGACCCTCGAAAATCATCAAATTCATAAAACTTAGCAATCGCCCCCACTAGCTCATAAGGGCTACCAGAAACTGTAATGCACATATGGCCTTGATCCTTGTGCCATTGAATGCGATTGCGGGTATAAACATAAGTTCTCATGGCCTTATCTTCAATAACCCGCTGAACAATATGTTGAACCAATGAGCGATGGTGACCTCTAATTGCCTCTGTGTACATGGTGGACATCTTTAATAAATAGGAGTCATAGGTTCCTACTCGACGATCCCAATTAATAAAATCAGGGCGAACCTCTTCATACCATTCTTCATAGGTAATCACTTCGCACTTAACGAGCATTCTAAAGAGATCAGCAATGAAGCCTTCTCGATATAAAGTTCCGTCAATGTCAAAAAAAGCTGCTATCTTTTTCATTTTTTGATCCCTTCCTTGTTTTCAAATATAATTTTGACTATTCTTACCAATTTGCTTTGTGTGAACTACTCACCACTTAGCTAAACCTAACGGTTTTAACGCTTGAAGTGGGAGCTTCTTGGGAATAGAGCATACTTGATAGCGTATTTCTTTACTAACAGCGGTGTCTCTTATTTACCAAGCTATC
>JAAZGI010000308.1 GCA_012511315.1 Clostridium sp. | reverse complement strand
ACGCTGCATTGGCTGGAGGCACCACAACGGTTGGTGACTTTGTCATGCAACCAGAGGGCAAAAGCCTTAAAGAATCCATTGTAGAGTATAAGAGGGATTTTGTAGATGGTGTCGCAACACCTGACTACATTTTCCATGGGATTATTATGGATCCGTCGGATAAAACCATTGAAGGTTTAAAAGATGTCCCCTCCGTTGGTGTATCATCCGTTAAAGTTTTTATGGCCTATAAGGGCATGCCCTATTATGTGGATGATGAGTGGTTGTTTAAAGCCTTACAAAACGGCAAAAAATCTGGCGTAACAATCATGGTTCACGCTGAAAATGCAGACATTGTAAACATCCGTACCAAGCAACTAGTCGAAGAAGGAAAAACCGATGTCAAGTATTTCCCCAAATCAAGACCTGTTTTAGCCGAGGCAGAAGCTACATCAAGAGCAGTCCATATGGCTAAAATTGCTGATGCTCCAGTGTTTGTTGTCCATGTGACCAACAAAAAAGCTGCTCAGGTTATTCGAGATGCTTATGGTGAAGGTGTAAGTGCTTATGGTGAAACCTGTACTCATTACTTAATGTTTAATGAGGAAGTGTTCAGTAAGCCTAACTTTGAAGGGGCAAAGTATGTTTGTACTCCCCCTATCAGGCCACAATCTGATGTTGATTACATGTGGGAAGCGATTAATCGTGGCGAGCTCCTTACAGTCGGATCAGACCACTGTGCAATTGTCGGTGGATTTGAAGAAGGCAAGAAAAAGGGCCTCAATGACTTTAGTAAAATTCCTCCAGGATCTCCAGGGGTTCAAGATCGCCTAAACATGATTTGGACTTATGGCGTTGAAACAGGAAAGATTTCACGTCAGAAGTTTGTTGAAGTATGTTGTACAAATCCAGCTAAAGTATGTGGAGTTTATCCGCAAAAAGGTGACTTATTAGTTGGCTCAGATGCAGATATCGTAATCTTTAATCCAGATTACAAAGGCACTGTTAAGCATGAAAATGCTTTAATGGGCTCTGACTACACGACTTATGATGGCTTTGAGCAAAAAGGAATTGCTGAAAAAGTATTCCTCAGAGGAAATTTAATGGCTGAAAATGGTAAGTTTGTTGGCGAAAAAGGAATTGGAAAACAAGCCATGTCTAAACCATTTGCCCTAGCTTACGATAAGTTTAAAGAAAAATAAATTTCAAAACAGTTAAAATAGTCTTTCCCCAAACACTATCTGTTTTTCCAGGCTACCGCCATACTGTCGGTAGCCTTTTTCCGATTCTTTTTTGGGGTTTCCTTTTTCATTTTCTACTCGCATTATATTTTTCCACTTCCTATTTATAGTTATATTCTCCATGATTCTCCCTATTCCATCTATTGGCTCGTGTTATAATATATTTAATAGTAAACGATATAAGGAGGCGATATCAACTTGTCAAAAACAAATGCCGAAGAAAACTTAGCTCCGTTCCCTGAGTTGGTTTACGGTTCCCTAGAGTATTCATCCGACGGGATTTTTATTTGTAGTCCCGAAGGAGTCGCACTATACGTCAATCCTGCCTACGAAGAAATTACTGGGCTAAAACGCTCTGAACTCATCGGTAAAAATCTTAAGACTTTGTTAAATGAAAACGCTTTTAACGAGTCTGCTTCCCTGAAAGCAATCAAGATGAATCAACCGGTTTCTTTAATTCATCATTACTCTTCAGGCCGTACAGCTTTAACCACAGCCACACCGATTCGCCATGATAACGGAGATATTCGAGGCATTATCTGTAACACCCGCAACATCGACGAGTTAATGGATTTAAACCGCGAACTTGAAGATGTCAATTTAATTCGTCAGCAGTATTCACAAGAACTAGAACTACTGCGTCGAGTCCACTATTCCAGTGAAGGTCTTATTCATAAAAGCCGTTCCATGGAAAACACATTGAGAAAAGCTTCCACCGCAGCTAAATTTGATAGCACAGTCATTATCTACGGCGAATCCGGTACGGGTAAAGAGCTCATTGCTAAATTTATTTACCAAAACAGCGAGCGTAATGATAAGCCCTTCATCCGTGTAAACTGCGCTGCCATTCCAAAAGATCTATTTGAATCAGAGCTTTTTGGTTATATGCCAGGCTCATTTACTGGTGCTGCTAAAGGCGGGAAAGCAGGAATGTTTGAATTGGCCAACACAGGAACTATCCTCTTGGATGAAATTGGTGAGCTCACCATGCCCATTCAAAGTAAATTACTCCGGGTTATCCAAGAAAGAGAACTTTATCGAGTGGGTGGAACTGCACCCATTAACTTGGACGTTCGCATCATTGCCAGCACCAATCGAAACTTGCCAGAAGAAATTGAAAAAGGTAATTTTCGGGAAGATCTTTATTTCCGTCTTAATGTGGTGCCTATTTACATCGACCCTTTACGGAAACGGACGGATGACATTCCTGAGCTCATCAACTATTTTTTGAAAAAGCTTAACACGAAATACAAAAAACTCGTAGTACTCTCCCCCCAAGCTCATAGTGTCTTGTGTAAATATTCTTGGCCAGGAAATGTTCGAGAACTAGAGAACATCCTGGAATACATGTTCATCATGAATGAAAATGATGAAATCGGCTTTGGACAGCTTCCAGACAAAATTTTAAATGAACACGTTCTGATGGAAGATAATGACCAACCAGAATTTGGTGCTGATCGTCTCAAATACCTGTTGGGTGTATACGAAAAAAATATTTTAGAAGCCGCTTTAAAAAAGCATCGTTCGCTAAGGCCAGCTGCCAAAGCTTTAGGGATTGATCCCTCCACATTATCCAGGAAGGTGGCTAAATACAGCATTGAATACTAACCTTGTTACTAAAGTAAAAGGAGGTGGTTTGACTTGGAATTAACTCATTCACAAAAACAACAACAACAGCTAGCTTTGAGCCAGGAAATGCTAACCTCGCTTAACGTATTGGAACTAAGTGGCACAGAACTTATGGACTTTGTATTGGAAGAATCCCAGTCAAATCCCGCCATGGATAGTGATGCTGCTCTTGATCAATCAGAAAAACTTTGTGACTCCATGGAGTTTGCTCGAGTTTCTGCACTGGCTCGGTCCCAAGCTCCAGCAGAACAGGATGATGATGAACCTCGTTTCGAAGAATCTGTTCCCATGGAGAACACTTTAAGTGATCATTTAATGTGGCAGCTCCAAGCCCTACATTTAGATTCAAATCTTTGCATGATCGCCCGTTGGATTATCAATAATCTAGATGAAGATGGGTATCTAAGAGAAGGCTCCTATCCCCCTGCCATCTCTGAAACAAGTTTCATGACAGCCCTTGAAATCGTCCAAAGCCTTGATCCACCGGGCGTTGGTGCACGTACCCTGCAAGAAAATATGATACTTCAGTTACGGCGAAAAGAATTATCTAATGAAACTTTGGAAAAAATTATTCAATTTGACTTAGAAGCCTTAGCAGCCTGGAAATTTCCCTATATTAATAAAAAATATGGAACAGAGGAATCTGAACAGTTTTTAAAATTAATTCAAGAACTAAATCCTAGACCCTCTGCCGGTTTCTCCAGTGGAGCACCGGTACACTACGTTATACCTGAGGTTACTTATCAAATCAGTGAACTACTCACCACTTAGCTAAACCTAACGGTTTTAACGCTTGAAGTGGGAGCTTCTTGGGAATAGAGCATACTTGATGGCGTATTTCTATGCTCACAGCGGTGTCTCTTATTTACCAAGCTATCCCCGTAGTTCCTACGGTTCTTGT
>JAAZGI010000307.1 GCA_012511315.1 Clostridium sp. | reverse complement strand
CTCTGTGATCACCTTGTCCCCTGTCTTGGTTGAATGAATTTTACTGGTACGAAAGCTAGAAAACATCTGGGTTATTTCATCCTTTTTCTTAATGGCAATGTTAGCACCTATAAAAAAGACCACCACATTCACCAAAAGGGCTAAAATCGTCCCAAACACCTTTACGTTGCTTAAAGTTCTGGTCACTAGTAAATAAGCGATGGATAATCCTAATAACCCACCGACGGCTCCTAAAACAACTTCTGCCACGGCCATCTTTTGAAAACTCTTATCGATGGTGTCAATCATCCTTATAATATATCGAATAAAAATTGGAGAAAGAATAAAAAAGATAAAAGCAAAAATAAGTGCAAGAACTCCATTGACAGCATACCTAGCTATCACATGATTGGTTAAATTAATTGGCTTTACAAAATCAAGATTCAACAAAAACATTCCTAGTAACCAGCCAAGTACCGCTCCGATTACAACAAAAATTGCCTTCAGAATATTTCTTAACATCAAAACACCTCCTTATTTTGAGTCTATTTGTCATGAAATCAGACAATCTGCTTCAGGTTATAACTCTCTTCTATCATAACTTATTCCAATGAAAAATATATTAAATAGCTGAAAAGAATACAGGATATCCTTTATTCTTTTAAAAAACAAGTCTAATCAAAGGTAATTGCTTAAGATTAGACTTGTTTCCAGCTTGATTTCAGCTAACTTCCAGTTTGTTTATCCTTTATTTCTTTGATCTTCCACTAAATAAGGTTTCGTAGGCTTCTCGAACAGTAGCTAGTCGAATGAGTTCAATCCCAGCTGGTATATTTCGGACCTGTTGGCGACTTGAAATTATGGCATGGGTGAAGCCCATTTTAGCCGCTTCCATGACAACGCGATCCGCTTTCGATACGGGACGAATTTCTCCCGTTAAACCAATCTCCCCTACTGCTACGGCATGGGGATAGATGATTTCTTTAGACTTTGCAGAGGAAATTAAAGACAGAGCTAACCCTAAGTCGGCACCAGTCCCCTCAATGTTGAGACCTCCCACCACATTGACGTAAACATCACTGGCATAGAAAGGCACTTTAACTTTTTTCTCCAAAACCGCTAACAGCATATTGAGCCGCCGAGTATCTAGCCCCACTGCCGTTCGTCGCGGCATTACAATTTTAGTTTCCGCCACCAAGGACTGGACTTGAACTAAAATGGGACGAGTCCCTTCCATAATACCGATGACCATGGTGCCTTCTCCTGGAGTTTCCTCCAGAAAAAGTCTGGATGGATCATAAACCTCCATTAAACCTTCTTCACGCATTTCAAAGACACCGATCTCGGCGGTGGTCCCAAATCTATTTTTTACCGTCCGCAGAATTCTCAAATCTTCTGTGCGCTCCCCTTCAAAGGAAAGAACTGTATCCACCATATGTTCTAAGACTCGCGGTCCAGCTAAAGCACCAGATTTCGTTACATGGGCCACAATAAACAAGGGTAATTGATTCGTTTTACCAAGGCGCATTAACTCAGAAGCACACTCCCTTACTTGAGAGACACTGCCAGGAGCAGAGGATATCTGATCTGAAAATAGTGTTTGAATGGAATCTACGATACAAAAAACTGGATCGATGGCCTGAATATGTTCCTCTACCATGGAAAGCTGGGTCTCTGACACCACATAAAGTTGATCTGTGGTGATGTTTAAGCGATCAGCTCGCATCTTAATTTGTTCTTCCGACTCTTCTCCTGACACATAAAGAACCTTGCCATACTCTTTCGCAATGGCACCAGCACATTGAAGAAGCAAGGTGGACTTTCCAATACCAGGGTCGCCGGAAATTAGTGTTAGGGATCCTTTGATTAGACCACCACCTAAAACTCGGTTAAGTTCAGGCAAACCTGTGTCTAGCCGTTCCTTAACTGATGAGCTAATCTTCCCCACTGGACGAGGAACATTTTGAGCACTAATACCTTTTGATTTCACCATTTTATTCGCTGTTTTGGTTGCCTTAATTTCCTCGGCGAATGAATTCCAAGTGTCGCAATCTGGGCATCGGCCTAACCATTTCGGTGATTCATAGCCGCACTCAGAGCAAACGTAAATTGATTTTTGCTTGGCCATTTACTTGATCCGATTCAAATCTTCAAGCTGAAGTAGAGCAGCTGCTTCTCGATCGCAGAATACTGTCACATCAGGGTGAACTTTTAAGATTGTTGATGGGTTGCCCGGCGTCACACTGCCGTCTTCAAGAGCTTTAACAGCTTCCTGCTTAGCTTTTCCAAGAGCAATGAATATAATCTTGCTCGCTCGCATAATCCCCCCCACACCCATAGTAATGGCCTCATGGGGCACTTCTTCCACTGAATCAAAGAAGCGACTATTCACTTCCATGGTTTGCTGAGTTAGTTCTGTTACATGGGTTGGCACCGTAAAACTCTCAGCCGGCTCATTAAAGCCAATGTGCCCATTTACCCCAACTCCTAAAATTTGAACAGCAGCCGGCTCGAGCTCTTGAATCAAAGCTTCAAAGCGAAGGGCTTCCGCCTCAGGATCTTGTGCCCCTCCATCGGGAATATGCACTTTTTCTCGATCCACATTAACGTGGTCAAAAAGATACTCATTCATAAAGCTGTGGTAGCTTTCTCTATGAGACATATCCAAGCCCACATATTCATCCAAGTTAATTGTAGTAATTCCAGAAAAATCCAAGCCCTCTTCTTTATGGCGACGAATTAATTCCTTATATACCCCTTTAGGACTAGATCCTGTAGCAAAACCAAAAACTCCCCGCGAGTGTTTGCGCAGTTCCGCTTCCATTACATCAGCCACCGCTAAATCAATTTGTTCCTTTGTGTCCATAATTATAAATTTCAAAACAATACCCTCTTTCCACTTTTTTCTTTTTAATTAATTTCAATCCCAACTCACTTAATTTCTTTCCCCATCTATTTGTTTAATTTTCGAATTCTTTATCTTAATTTAAAGTTTTAACACTCAAATCTGCCATGACACCCTATGTCTGTCTTAGTCAGTATTTTATACTCGTTTTTTATTATACTATATGGATCGAGTCACACTTCCATTTTCTTGATATTTCCTCCAAAAAGATTCCTCTGCTATACTATAAGAAAAGAATGGCAGGAAGGTAAAAATGAATTCAAACACAAAAAAATTAATTTGCTTTGATTTAGATGGCACCTTACTT
>JAAZGI010000306.1 GCA_012511315.1 Clostridium sp. | reverse complement strand
TGTCTACTCAAATTGAATTGCTGGTTTGTTTTACCTCTATATTCTGTTTAATTTTCAAAGAACAGTTCGCTGCCGAAGCAACTTTTTAAGTATACCACTCATCTTCTCGGTCTGTCAACACCTTTTTAAAACTCTTTTTTTAATTCGTTTAAGATTTTGTTTGGGTGCCTCACGGCCTATCTCAAGAGTGTACTGTTAATTATATCAACCTTCCATCACTTTTTTATTTTTATTCACCAAAAAAAGCATGACTGTGAATGTATTACTTCTATATCCGTCTATTTACTCTCTATTTCTCACCATGATACACACGGACCCGTTCATATTGTTTTCCTTGCTGTTTCCTTTGTCCAAGCGTACTACCGCTCATTTTAGGCCCTTTTGATTTTAAGCATTCGCTTCTTAATCTAGTACATTTCACCTCCTGAATCCTTATTCTCATTTCTATTTCATCGAATATTACATGCTTCAACTTTTTATTCTTATGCTTTTCTCTTTGCTAAAGCTTCTCTGTTATTTGCGGTTAGAGAATAAGGCTCGCAATTACTAAGGGTCTTTAACTTTTTTCTTATCATTAGTACAGTCTCTCCCACCAATTGTATGAACGTTGATTATATTAAATTAAAGTATAATTTCACATGATTTTTTCACTAGATGAAAGAATTTTGTTTATTTTCTTACTTCTGTATTCTAATAGAGCGGAGTGGCAATCGAAACACATGAGTTCCTCGTGAGAAACAATAGGAGTTATCCCTTTCATTGGGAATAACTCCTATATTATAAAAGAATTGAGAATACCGGATTCAGATTTGACACCGAGATGTCTCAACACAAATGACATTGTTTTAAAGAGTCACTTAAATTAAAAACTAGATTTACATTTATTTTAAAAATGAAATTGAATAAAGGACATCTGTGAATCCATGATGTCTAATTAGTCTTCTAGGTAACTAGTGAAGGAGGTAGATATAACTAAAGTAAAGTTCCACAGATATTTTTTACTTCTGGTCAATTTTATTCAGGCATCAGCTTCAGAGTTACTTTGAGGGATCATCCTCTGAAGCAGGATTGTTTCGGAATACTGGACAATGGTCCTACACAATAGACAAAGCAGAGATCCATGGTATTTCCCATGTATGTACCAGTAAATGAGCTTTAAATAAATTCAATGTCAACAAAGCTTGTCCCTAAGCTTGGACACTAGCACTTAAAGAACTCAGAGGAGCCTTATCCCGAGGCCTATGGAAAAAACCTTTCTAGCCCGTCCATGGGATATTTTGTATTTATTCCACCCACCATCTTCTCGTCCATTATCTTCTCTCCCCGCATTTTCTCATCCAGTCTATTAATATACAAAGGAAAGACAACGGTAAGACCTTCTTCATTATCCGAAAAGTCTCTTGCCGTTGTCTTGTATTACATGTATTTAGTTTTCGTCCCTTCATTTAAATTTTAAAACTGTTCTGCAAGAGCAGTTAAAACTGCGTCTTATATAAACTTGCATACACTCCACC
>JAAZGI010000305.1 GCA_012511315.1 Clostridium sp. | reverse complement strand
TAGATAAGGAAACTTAAAGGAGTAAACTTGGACCAGAAGCCTAAATTTTAAGTCTAGTTATGTCAAAGTGTGGTACTTTGAAAGCTATCGAGCCGGTGCAGGGTGATTTTAATTTTGTTTTAGTTTTACAAAAGTAAGCTAAAGAAATAGGTGAATTTATTGTTTGTATACTAGCTAAGTGTTTAGTTTGAAAACTATGAATCATTTTGACATCATGATGGGAATTTTTATGGATTATGATGAGGAATAATAAATGAATACGAGGAGTAAAAGAATGGATCAGAAAAAAAAATCTCGCAAGTGGGTCTATGGAGTCATTGCAGTAGTGGTGGTAGCAGCAGCAATGCTCATTTGGAATAATCAAAGAAAATCAGCTGAAGAAAAAGATATGCTAAGGACTTATACTTTAGAACAGCGAGATCCTTTAATGCTTAAGGGAACAGCTGAAGTAACGGAAGCGGTGTCTGTGTTTATTGATCCGAGTAAGGGTGAAGTAAAAGACATTAAGGTGACAACGGGTCAAGCAGTAAAGGCTGGAGATGTTCTTTTTAGCTACGTCAATGAAATGGTTGATGATAGTATCGAAGATGCGAAGCGTCAGCTGGAAAAAGCAGAAGATGCCTTAGCTACAGCCAAAGCAGATCTTGCCCAGGGCAAAGAAGATCGGGATGAGGATAAAACTGCTTTAGAAGAAGCGGAAAGCAATCTTGAAAAATCCAGAAGTCGATTACGCCAGGCTCAAAAAGATTTAGCAGAAGCTCAAGCTAAAAAAGATTTAGACGACATGGAAACATATGATGATAAAATCTACAAGGAAAATTTAAAAGTTTCCGAATTGACCCAGGATGTTTCCCGCTTAAAAGCTAAGGTGGATTCTTGGCCAGCACAAATTAGTGGGATGGAAAAAGCAGTGACTCAGTCTGAAACCATGGTGGAGGATGCCACGGTTATGTTAGAACGGACAGAGGGTAAATTGTCCGATGAAACCCTTGCGGAAATCGATGGAATCGTCATCGTTCATGAAGAAAATAAAAGCAATCCCCAGGGCAGTTTAGTGGATATTCTAGCAGAAGAGACTGAAATTAAAGCCACCGTAACAGAATATGACTACTTCAGGTTGAGTAAAGACCAGCCGGTGACCGTTCATGTCATCCCAACCGATGAAACCATGCCTGGCACCATCTCAGATTTGGATTTAATTCCGAAAACCACCCAAGCGACTAGTTTAACGGCAGATACGTCGGTGAATTATGGTTTATCGGTGCTACCAGAGCGCAACATCCAGCCAGGTTATTCCATCGAAATAGAAGTTTCGCTAGATGAGGTGATCATTCCTACTTCGGCAATTGTTTGGGAAGATGACAATGCTTTTCTTTGGCAGTATGCTGATGGTGTAATTTCTAAAAAAGCCGTGACCGTAGAGCAGCAAAGAAACTACTGGATCCTAGTGGATGGGGTAGATCTTGGAGCTGTTATTATCCAAAATCCTTCTGAGGGTCTGACGGAGGGGCAGGAAGTAAAGGTTGCGATAAAATGATTAAGCTCAATAACATAAACAAGTACTACACCATGGGGGAAGAAAAACTCCATGTGTTGAAGGACTTTTCCTTAGAAATAGACTCCGGTGAGTTTGTAGCAATCATGGGGCCATCAGGGTCGGGTAAATCAACATTAATTAACCTGCTTGGTTTTATTGATTCCAAATACCTTGGCGAATATCTTTATGAGGGAGAATCCTTAGATATTAAAGATGATAATAGGCTGTCTCAGATTCGCAATGAAATGGTAGGGTTTGTGTTTCAAAATTTTTCTCTCATCGAAACCAATACGGTGTTGGAAAACGTTGAACTTCCCTTACTTTATCGAGGCATGTCGAAGCGGGCAGCTCGTCCCATCGTCATGGAATATCTTGAAAAAGTTGGCATTGCGGAAAAGTGGGACAAGTTACCCAATCAACTCTCTGGGGGGCAGCAGCAGCGCGTAGCCATTGCTCGGGCTTTGATTAATAAACCAAAGTTTATTATTGCCGATGAACCCACAGGAGCCTTGGATTTTACTACCTCCACTGAAATCATGGATTTATTCCGTGATGTGAACGAAGAAGAACAGGTTACGATTATCTTGGTAACTCATGATGATGATATGGCTAAGTATGCCAATCGGGTCATTCGCATATTTGACGGACGCATTGTAAACGAGGAGGGAGCTAACCATGAAATTCATTGAGATTCTACGATCCTCCCTTAAAGCCTTGATTAAAAACAAACGACGTACCGTTTTAACTATGATAGGTATAGTGATTGGGATAGCTTCCGTTATTACCATCATTGCCTTGGGTAAGGGCTTTCAAAATGCCGTTATTCAAAATCTAACCCAGACTGAATCAGATGACGTGGTCATTAACATTCTATATCAGCCCAATACCACGGGCATGTTTGGCTCCACCTTGTCCTATTATGATCAAGCCGATATCGAATTAGTCAAAACGGTAGCTGGCGTTGAGAAAGCTGAAATAGGCGAATTAGATCGTGGGTTTATGCCAATTCAAGCGACCAGTAGTCTGCGTGCAGGCCGAGATAAACCACTGACTTTGATGCTTAATATTGAACCATCTACGGAAACAATTACTGAAGGCAGAAACTTAAACTCAGCAGATATGGAAGCTAGTTCTCGGGTTGTAATTATTTCACGAGGAATCGGTGAAGAACTGTTTGGTCGAGTGGATAGCTTTGTAGGTCGCAGCGTCGATATTAGAGGCGAACTATATCGAGTTGTTGGTGTCTACGAAGGCGACGCGACAGACATGATGAGTTTTAATGCCTTGGGTTATGATATTTATATGCCGCAGTCGACCTATGAGAAACATTATGAAGAACCAGATTCTGGAAATAACTTAATGCTGACCATTATGTCTGGCTATACACCAAAAGACGTTGCTGATGAAGCCTTGGAACAGTTAGAGGACTTTGGCTCCATGCGTTCAGAGGGGGCCTATCAAGTATTTGATATGGCTTTGATGATGGATGGAATTGGAAATATCTTAACTATGGTGACCTACTTTATCTCAGCCATTGTCGGAATCTCTCTTTTAATCGCCGGAGTCGGTGTCATGAACATGATGTACATCTCTGTATCAGAGCGAACCAAAGAGATTGGAATCCGACGGGCCTTGGGAGCTACTAAGTCTTCAGTCCGCAATCAATTCCTGTTAGAAGGCTTAGCAATCACTATGATTGGTGGACTCACAGGACTGCTTCTCGGTGTGGTGGTGTCGAGCGTTGCATCCAACTTCTTGCCATTCCCGGCCGTAGTAGACTTGTTCTCTGTGCTCTTAACGGTAATCATTTCCAGTGCCATCGGTTTATTCTTCTCAGTTATGCCAGCAAATTCTGCGGCCCAGAAGGATTTAATCGATATTTTAAGATAAGCTAAAGAGTCTAAAGAAGCTAGAGAAGCTAAAGAAGCTAAAGAATTTAAGGAAGCTAAAGAAGCTAAAGAAGTTATTCTTAAACTGGCTATTAAGGTGGATGTCTAATTAATTGAAATCCAGCGATAAAAAAAAGAAAGTCCTGCTTGGCCTAATTATCTTAGGCCAAGCAGGACTTTTGTTGTTGAACTGAATAAAATCCACCACAAACTCTTTTAAGATTAATATGGTTAGAGTTAATGGATGTTCCGGTTATTTATTGGCTGCCGCTTTACTACCTGCGATACGTCCAAATGTAAGTGACATTTGGATTGAAGTTCCGCTTGCTGGGTACTCAAGATT